>DATJXN010000129.1 GCA_035500095.1 Candidatus Binataceae bacterium | reverse complement strand
CGGCCGCCGGCACGTAATCGCGCCGGCGGCCGTTGCCTGTCGCTTATGGTTGTGTCGCCTTACGCGGCCACGCCGTGACGCAGCAGCTTGCCCGGCGTAGCTCCGGTGCATTCGCTCTCGGTGAAGGTTATCGCGCCGTTGACCAGTATATGGCGATAACCTTCGGCCCGCTGCACTCGGCGCCATTCGTTGCCCGGCAGGTCGTGGACGATCTCGACCGGCCCTACGCCTAGCTTTTCGAAATCGTAGATCACGATGTCGGCCGGCGCGCCCTCGCGCAGGAAACCGCGGTCCTTGAAGCCCGCGCAGAACGCCGGCAGCGCGCTGAGGCGCCAGTGGATCTCCTCCAGCGTCAGCCATCCGCGCTCGCGCACGAAGGTCGCTATACCTTCGGTCGGATAGCGGCCCGCGGTCAGGAATTTGGTGTGCGCGCCGCCGTCGGAAACGCCGAACGTGATGTAAGGATAGTCGATGATCTCCTTCATCAGCGCGGGGTCGCGATTGATGGCCGGGGCGAAAAACTCGGTCTTGAGGTTGTCCGCCACCGCCAGGTCGCACATCACGTCGACCGGATCCTTGCCGTCGCGCTCGCCCGCCTTGCGCAGCGTCATGCCTTCGAGATGGCGCAGCTTTTCGTCGATCACCTGCGTGATGACGATTTGATCGAAAAAACTCGTGATGAGTCCTTCGCGAGGCAGGTTGGTCTTCAACCCGTGGCGGCGCGATGGATCGGCGAGCTTCTGCTTGCGCTCTTCGAGCGTGCCGGTCGTGACCTCGCGCCACGAATCCGAGTCGTCGAACAGGTTCCAATCCTCGAAGGTAAAGGTCAAGCCGGCCTCGGTGGTGATGCCCTGGCCGTAAACCGGGATGCCGTTCTGGCGGCACCGGTCGAGCCATCGAATCATGTTGCGATGGCGATGCGGGAAGCGGTCCTGCGATTGCACCGCCTCGAACATGATCGGACGGCCGCTGATTTTCGCCAGGTCCTCGTAGTGGCGCGCGTCTTCCTTGGGGTTCCAGCTCGCGAGCGTCATTTCCTGGAAGCCCTCGCCGCGATCGCCGAGCACCTTGGCGAAAACCTTGCACGTCTCGTCGTGCATCACGTCGGTGTTCATCGGCGAGCCGTCCCAGTCGCGCTGCACGGCCGACGGCCCGTCGGGCTTCAGGCGCTGCGCCGACCATCCATAGGCGCCCGCGTCCATCGCTTCGTTCAGCAGATGGGCCATCATGCGATGCTCATCGTCGGTCGGCATGCGGCCGGTCTTGGATTGCTCGATCCCCATCACATAGCCCATCAGCGGATTCACCGGCACGTAGGGCAGCACGTTGACGCCCTTGGGCAGGCGCTCGATGCGATCGAGAAATTCGGGATAGGTGTGCCAGTCCCATGGCATGGCGGCCTTCATCGCGGCGAGCGGAATTGCCTCGGTGCGCGTCATCGTCAGCATCGCGCGCTCTTCGTCGCCCGGCTTGACCGGCGCGAAACCGAAGCCGCAGTTTCCGATAACCACCGAGGTCACACCGTGCCATCCGGAGATCGTGAGCCACGGATCCCAGAACAGCTGCGCATCATAGTGAGTGTGGAGGTCGATGAAGCCCGGGGCCACGATAAGGCCGCGCGCGTCGATGACCTGTTTGGCTTCGCCGGCCGCGATACGCCCGATCCTGGCGATGCGTCCGTTCTTGATCCCGATGTCGCCGCGGATGCGCGGTGCGCGGGTTCCATCGACGATCATTCCGTCCTTAATGACAATGTCGAATTCTGGCATCAGCAGATCTCCGCATTGGAATAGAGTCGGGTACCATTCATGCTTCGCATTAATCCGAGCACGGATCAAGAAAAGCTGGGCTTATCAAGCAAGCGTTTGGCGGGTCGGCATCGTTCGATGCGCTTGGGCGCGCGGCAGTGTCAATTCGCGAGCGAACGATGTTTGCCTGTCAGCGCGGTGGCATGCGAACGGGAGCGACGGTTCAGTTCTTGTGCGCGCCGGCTTCGAGCTCGACGCCCAAAGGCACGATGATTCGCACCACCGCGTTGTAGAACGCGACGCTCATCGCAAGCTCCATGATCCGGCGATTGTCGAGAAAGGAACGGAGCGCGTCGAAGGTCTGGTCGCTCACCTTGATCTTGCTGGTAACCTCGGCCGCATAGCGCATCACCGCGCGCTCGTGTTCGCTGAAGACCGACGATCGCTCGAAGTCCGCAAGCTGCTCGAGTTGCTCGCGGCGCACGCCCACGCCCAGCGCGATATTCCAGTGATGGACGAATTCGTACTCGGCGCCGGCGATACGCCCGACCGTCATCAGGGCGAGTTCGCGCAGCCGCGGATCGAGCTCGGTGCAGTTGCGCAGCTCGAGCGCCATCGCGGAGAAGCGCCGCAGCAGATTGGGCGCATGGGCGATCGTGCGATGGATGTGCATCGGCGGCGCGCCGCGGTCGCGCTCGTGTTCGTCGAAAACCGCGTGCCCCTCGGCATCCAGGTCCTCGCGCTTGAGGTAGGGCAATCGGGCCATCGCAGGCTTCTCCTCTGGGCTGAATCCGACGCTCAGGCGAACAGCATCTCGGACATCGCGCCGCCTGGCGGGATCATCGGCATCACCGCCTCTTCCTTGGGGATCACGACGTCGATCAGCACCGGCCCGGGCGTGGCGAAGGCCTCCTTCATCGTGGGCGCAAGCTCGTTCTGCTTTTCGATCCGGAAGCCGCGCGCGCCGTATGCCTCGGCCAGTTTGACGAAGTTCGGCACCGACATCGCCGAGTACGAGTAGCGCTCCTGGTAGAACTTCTCCTGCCACTGCCGCACCATCCCGAGGAAATAGTTGTTCAGGATGATGACCTTGACGTCCACGTTGTACTGAACAGCAGTGCCGAGTTCCTGGATATTCATCTGGATCGAGCCGTCGCCCGAGACCACCACGACCTTGCGCTCGGGCGCGGCGAACTTGGCGCCGATGCCGGCCGGCAGGCCGTAACCCATAGTGCCGAGCCCGCCCGACGTCAGAAACGAGCGCGGCTTCTCGAACGGGAAAAGCTGCGCGACCCACATCTGATGCTGGCCGACGTCGGTCGCGACGATGCAATCGCCTTTGGTCAGACCGTGCATCTCCTCAAGCACATGAACTGGCGAAACCGCGTCGCCCGCTCGCGGGCCGTTGCCGTTCTGGTAGAGCGGCTTCTCGCGCTTCCACTGGAGAATCTGCTGATGCCATTTGGTCCAGACCGCGCGGCGCTTCGCGATCGATTCGCGCCCCTTAACCACCGTCAGCATGTCGGCGAGCACCGACTTGATGTCGCCGACGATCGGGATGTCAACCTTGACGTTCTTGGATATCGACGACGGATCGATGTCGATGTGAATGATGGTCTTGGCGTGCGGAGCGAAATCCGCGATGCGCCCGGTGACGCGGTCGTCGAAGCGCGCGCCGATCGCCACCAGACAATCCGTGTTGCACACCGCCGTGTTGGTGCCGTACGAACCGTGCATCCCGAGCATCCCCAGACACAGCGGATCGGAGGACGGCACTGAGCCGAGGCCCATCAGGGTCTCAGTGACCGGGATGCCCATCCCGCGCGCAAGCTGCGTAAGCTCGGGCGCCGCGCCGGACCATTGCACCCCGCCGCCGACATAGAAGAGCGGCTTTTCGCTCTTCTCCAGGGCTTCGACCGCGCGCTCAATCTGGCGCGGATTGCCCTTGAGCGTCGGCTTGTAGCCGCGCAACTCGACCCGCTCGGGATACTTGAAGGCGTGCTCGGCCACCTGCACGTCCTTGGGAACGTCGATCACCACCGGCCCGGGCCGGCCTGTGCTCGAAATATAGAAAGCCTCTTTGACGATGCGCGCGACATCGCGCACGTCCTTGATCAGGTAATTGTGCTTGGTGCAGGGGCGCGTGATGCCGACGAAATCAGCCTCCTGGAACGCGTCGTTGCCAATCATCGTGGTCGGCACCTGCCCCGAAATGACGATCATCGGGGTCGAATCCATATTGGCGTCGGCGATGCCGGTGACCGTGTTGGTCGCGCCCGGTCCGGAGGTAACCATCACGACACCGGGCCTTCCGCTGACGCGCGCGTAGCCTTCGGCCATGTGCGCGGCGCCCTGCTCATGACGCACGAGCACGTGCTTGATCTTTGAATCGAGCAGGGCGTCATAGGTGGGCAGAATCGCGCCGCCCGGATAGCCGAAGATTACGTCAACCCCTTCGGCGACCAGGCTTTCGATGATGATTTGCGCTCCGCTAAGTTTCTTCATCGGCGACACTGCTGCACGAAAACAGACCTCCTGAGGGTTAGAACGCCAAGCGTACACTAAACGAAGGGAATCGCTCAACGCGGCCCGCGGCGGGCGCGCCGCTTCGAGGGCTCCGCCGCCGAAGCCGACTTTCAGACGCCGCCGCCTGGAGTTAAGCGTGACTTGCGCGTTCAGTAGCGCAACACGAAACGCACGTCGCCCAGGCGCACCTGGTTGCCGCTGGTTACGCGCGTCGAGCCACGCACCTGCTGCTCATTGACGTAGGTGCCGTTGGTCGAGTTGAGATCGGTCAGCTCGAAAACTCCGTTACGGCGCATCAGCCGGGCGTGGGCGCGCGAGACGCTCGCATGCGGTATCACCACGTCGTTGTCTTCGCCGCGGCCGAGCGAGACCTCGTCCTTGAAGAGACTGTACTCGGCCGGCACCGGATCGATCGCTTCGAGGAGGCTAAGCCGCGCCTCGTTCGCCGCCATCGGACCCGACGAGGGCGGTGGCGCCGACGACACGGTGCGCGCGACGGGCGCGGGCGCCGCGGTCACCGCAGGACGCGCGGCAGCGCGCGGCGGAGGCGGCGGCGCGGTCTGGCTCTGCGCCTCAACGATCGCCTTGAGTTCCTCAGCCGATACCCCAAAGCGCACCCGCGACAGCCCGAACAACCCCATAATCGCGATCAGCGGCACCGCCAGGTTCCACCAGTTGAAGGACAACTGCCGGAGTCCGGTGCCCCCCATGTTGGTATCGGCCTCCGCGCCCCCTTCGGGGACGTTGATGGTCGCGCCGCCGACGCCATGCACCTGATAGGAGGTCTCGGCGGAGCCGGTCTGACCGTTGTAGTTGATCTTGAGTTCGACCCTGCGATCGGTGCCGTCCTCGATCGGACGCGGCGTGCGATAGGTCAGCGAGTATTCGGTCGCGATCGAATGTCCGATCTCGCGCACCAGCGAGGCAAAGCGCCCCTCCTCGGTAACGATGTTGTAGGAGCGGCCGTGCGTGGCCTCGACTATTTCGGCGTACTCGGGCGCGATGAACGGCGGCGGCACCACCGCGTAGAGGGTAAGCCCATTGCGCTTCATCATCGCGGCAACGTCGCTCCCGGTGAGATCGGTCACGTCCTGGCCCTTCTGATGGTGATCCCAGAAGGCCTGGTCGTGCTGGGTGTAGGCGGAGCCGTCGCCCTTATGATGCGGCGGGGCGTCAGTGACTATGATGATGATGCCCTGGGCCTGCGGGCGAAATGGAAAGCTCGCGGCGTAGGCGAGCGCGTCGAGCTGATCTTCGGGAATATCGCCGCCGCCCGAGGCGTGCAGCGTGCCGACCCAGCTGATGAACTGGTTGACGTCCGAGGTCATGGTTTTCTGATAAGAACAATTGCAGTCCGCATATTTCGACACCACGTAGTCCTCGAACGTGACCAGGCCCAGGCGATAGTCGCGATTGTTGGCGGCGAGGTCGTGGGCGAAATTCACAATGTTCTGCTTGACCGCGTCGATATACGGCTGCATCGACTCGGTCACGTCCATTACGAACACGATGTCTACCGGACGGCCCTGTCCCACGCCCCGAAAATCAAGAATCTTCGCCGGCTTGCCGTCTTCGAAGACCTGCACGTCATCGGGGCGCAGATTGCCCACCGGCTGCCCGTCCTGATCGGTCAGACCGAAATCGAGTTCGACGCCGCCGTCGGAGTCGAAGTGCTGCAAGCCCGGATTGCCGACCACGACCTGCATCGAGGCGAGCGCGTTCGCCACCGTGCACAACTGGAAGGCGACGAGCGCGGCAAGGACCAGCGCGGCTGCGATCACGGCTTGCGGGATACGCTTCATGTCAGCAGAAATTCTCCCGGAATTCTCTTTGTGCGCCGGCCATGCAGTCAAGTCCCACGCCCCGGTTTACGTTGCGGCGCGCGAATGGTTGCTTGCCTTCGCCTACAGGTTAGGTTATCCCAAGCGGGAACCGAAATCTTCGTAGCAGGCTTTGCGAGTGAAACAGCTTACGTCCTGGCGGGCAGCGATTGCCCTGCTCGCACCGGTGTTGGTGCTTTTTTCCGTAGCGCTGGTCCCGGTCGAAACCGGAAGGGCCCAGCAGACTACGAACGGCGGCACCGTCGTCATCGCTCTTACCGGCTCTCCACCAGCGACCCAATTGCCGTACACGCCGGCTTTCCAGAGCCTCGCGTTCAACGTGCTGGCGGTCAGGCTCAATCCGAGCACCGATCCCAGCATCTTCCAGGACCAGACCGATCCCAACTGGGTCACGGTCCCAGTGGCACAAGGAGTCGGGCTAAACACCGGCTCCATGGTGGACGTATTCACCCAGCTCGCCGTGTTGTTCAACCTCAACACCACCGGCCCCAATCCCGGCTCCGCCGGCACCGGACCCAGCGAGCTGCAGGTCGATATGAACCAGATCCAGACGGTGCCCCAGCTGTTGAACAGCCAGCTGGTGCCGGCCAACACCTACCACGCGATTGAGCTGGAGCTCGACGGCAGCAATGCTGGCACGGTCGTTCCGATCTGCCTCGAAGAGGCTTCCAGCCAGCTCGAAGGATGTATCGCGTCGCAGATCGCGCTGGTCGATCCATCGGCGTTCCTGACTACCACGAGCGTGACCGGGGTCAGCGTGCCGCTCGGCGGGCTCACCACCCTGGTCATCACCATCAACCCGGTGACTTCGGGCGTTCAACCTTTTGCCGGGCGGCCGAACTTCAGCGGCGGGCTATATACGTTCTCGCCGAGCATCTCGGTGACGAGCACGGTGCTGCCAAACGTGGTCAACACGCTAGGCGAGGTAACCGGCTCTGCCTTCGGGGCGACCCAAGTCGCGGCCGAGTTGGCCAGCACCGGCCAGGTGGTCGAAATTGCGACTCTGGGCGGCGGCCAATATCAGTTGCCATTGCCCGCGAGTCCTGACGGTACGCTGTATGACCTGGTCGCCTCCGGTTCGAGCTCCGCGTACGCCTTCGCGCACAATGTCCTGGTGCGGCGAGGCAAAATACAGACGGTACAACTCAACTCGTCGGGTGCCGGTCAAATCTCGTTGGCCGGCAAAGTGACCGACACTTGCTCGGGGATGGCCCTGCAGGGGGCGACGCTCGAGATTCTCGCGCCGGCGCCAGGCAGCGGCGCCGATTGTACCCAGCTGCCGACGCCTTCGGACTGCGTAGTGCTGGCAAGCGCCAATACGGACGACACCGGAACTTACCCGATGTCGTCCAGCAATCTCGTGACACAAAGCTTCGACCGGGTACCGAAAGGCAATTACACAATGCTCGTCACCGATGCCGGCTACGACACCGTCGCTTCGAGCATGACGATCAACGGCGGCGCCAGCTGTTCCTTGGGAACGGGAGGCTCGTGTAATTTCGCGCTCGGACGATCGACGGTCGAGGGCCTGGTGACGATAAGTCCGCCAGTCCCTAGCCCGCGCGCGCTCAACGTGCTGGTGACCGCCGAGGACCACGGCACGCATCACATCGAGAACGTCACTCTGACCAGCGTGCCGGTCGGATCCAGCGCCGCGCCGTTCACGATGTTCGTGCCGGACGCAGCCAACGTCGCCTCGCTCGACATGTACGCGACAGTCAGCGACTATTTCAACGGATTGCCAGAGAAAGCGACCGGCCACACGGTCGCGGTGCTGTCCGGCTTTGCGCCGGCGTCGCGATGCGGCACGGCCGCGACCCGTCCGACGCTCTCGATGCAGTGCGCCGGGCATGGGTCGATCATGGGCTCGACGGCCGTCTTCGACGACGGCACCTCGATCGTGCTCTCCAAGGACGGCGTGCAGCTGATGTCGACGGGTATCGGCCCCCGCGGCAGCAACGTCAAGGGGGAGTTTTCGTTCTGCGCGCCGGTCGATACCGGCCCCTACCAGTTGCAGCGCTTCGAAGCGGTTCCGCCGGCCGCGATGCCCACGCCGGTCGCCTCGCCGACTCCGATAACGATGACGCCGCCGATACAGGTCGGGCAGCCCTGCAACAGCATCTGCGGCACGGGCAGCGGGAACTGCCTGGTCTGCACCAACCAGACCGGCGTGACGGTTCCGTAGCTCCGCCGAGAGATCAGCGATGAAAGGGAATTTGAAACTGAAGTGGTCGTCAGCGCTGCGGCACCTGGCGCTCGCGATGCTGACTTTCGCTTGCGCCGCATGCGGCGGCGCGTTCGGCACGGCGAATCCGACCGCACCCGGCAATACCTCTCAGGTCCCGGCGGAGAACAGTCTGTGGGTGCTCGGCACGCCGGGCACGCCGTTCCAGGCGCTGGTCACCGACAGTTCGCAGTCGTGGAGCTTTCGCGGCGTGGTGCCCGAAGCGGTGGTGATCGTCAACAACGCGCCCGGCACGCAGATGACGGTCACCAAACTCACCAATAATTCCGCGCTGATGACCACGCAACTGTTCAACGGAGTCACGCTGGTGGCCGAGGCCTCGACCAACGATCCGTTCGGTACCACAGTAGTGCAGACCTTCGGCGGCCTGACCGGAGTCGCACCGCACGCGAATCCCGATATCCGGATCTTCATGAAGGGACCGGCCAGCGGGCTGCTCACCGGATTGGTCGAGGATCTGTCGCTGAGCTTCGTGTTCGAAGCGCGCGCCCCGACGCTGTTTCTGTTCGAGCATCCCGACGCCCGCGTTGACGCGATCATCAATTCGGTCGACACCGCCGGAACCATCATCGCCGATATCCAGTCCAACGGCGTGGTCGCAGTGCAAGCGAGCGGAGGTCCCCGACTGCTCATCAAATTCCCCTAGCGCGCGGCGACCGCGGCCAGGCGGCGCTGCGCGCCGGTCCGCTCACGCCATAGTGGACGGCGTGGGACGGACAGGCTAAATTTGCCAAGCCGTTTTTTTCGATTGTGATCTATGGGTTAAATATGAGGGTTGGGCCCTCTGCTGCCGGTGTTGAACTGCCCGGCGTTTTCGACGACTCGGGGCGAATCGCGACCGCAAAATGAAATCGATCTGGTTCCGTCGGATCCTGCTCGCCGCAGTGGCGATCCTTTTATTGGCTGCCATCTTCCCGGCTCTCAGGTATTACCGCTATTTCAGTTCGCACGTCTCCACCGACGACGCCTACGTCGACGGCACCATCGGCCTTATTTCGTCGCGAATCTCCGGCACGGTTACCAAGGTCTTCGTCTCCGACAACTGGCGCGTCAAGGCCGGCGACACGCTGGTCGAGCTTGATCCGAGCGACTACCAGGTTCAGGTCAACGGCGCCGAGGCCCAACTCGAGCGCGCCCGTCAGACTGTCGACCAGCTTTATGCCCAGGTCGAGGCCGCGCAATCGGGCCTGAAGCTCGCCGAATCGCAACTCCGGCAGGCGCGCATCGACTACGACCGGGCAAAACAGCTCAAGGCTCAAGGCGTGGTATCGGCCGAGTACTACGACCAGGCGACGACGGCACTGCGCGTCGCGATGGCTACCCAGGGGCTGGCCAACCATCAACTGATGCAGGCCGAGGCGGCCCTCGGGACCAACGGCGAGGATCACACCCGCTACCAACGGCCGGTGGTTCAGCAGGCCAGCGCAGCGCTGCAGGCTGCGCGGCTCAACCTCAGCTACACGATGATCAGGGCCCCATTCGACGGAATCGTGACCCGCAAGAGCGTCCATATCGGCCATCGCATCGAAGCCGGACAGCCACTGATGGCGCTGGTTCCGATCCGCGGCCTCTACATCACCGCCAACTATAAGGAGACCCAGCTGACCGACGTCCGCGTCGGCCAGCCGGTCGAGGTCGAAGCCGACATCTATCCCGGCTACATCTATCAGGCCCACGTCGATTCGATCAGCATCGGCACCGGTTCGGCCTTCGCGCTGCTGCCGCCGGAAAACGCCACCGGCAACTGGGTCAAGGTCGTCCAGCGCGTACCGGTCAAGATCGTGCTCAACGCCCCGGAGCCGCTCGACAAGCCGCTCAGGATGGGTCTTTCGGTCGAGGTTACAATCGACATCTCCGACACCCGCGGACCGCTCCTCACGTCGACACTCCAGCACGACCTGGGCGCGCGCGGCGTAATTCCCGAGACGTTGCGGAAGACGCCCGACGAAGGAACGCAGAACTACCACTTTTTCGCTCCTTCGCAGCAGACGCCGTCCGGCTTACAATCGAACTCCGCTCCCGCAAGCCCACCGGCAAATCCGGGTCCGCCGCCGGAAGCCGGAGCGCCGCCGAAGTAGCGCCGGAGCCGGCGCGGTTAACGCTGATCGCGGTCCCGCAGGTCGCCAATTGCGCGGCGCACGACACGCATACTAGGCTCGCCTCGCCGTGCCCGACGCCCTTGCCCAAGTCCCCACCGAGCCCGAAACGCTCTCGGCTGCGCTCTGCGTCTATTTTGACACGGCCGTAGAGGACTTGCGCGTACTGGCGAGCGGATGGGAAACGACGCTCTACGAGTTCAGTCTCCGCGAGCGGAGCGCGATGCTGCCCGGCGTCGAACCTCGCGCACCGCTCGTCCTGCGCATCTATGCCAGCATCGAGGCCGCGAACAAGGGCGCGCTGGAGTACCGCATCATCAGCCACCTCGCGGCCGTCGGGTACCCGGTGCCGCAGCCCCATCTGTTCGAGGCTGGTGGCACTGCGATTGGCGCACCTTTCCTCGTCATGGAACGGCTGGGCGGCGGACCGCTGTTTGCGGTTCGCTCTTTCCCGCAGGCCTTCAAGACCTTCTCGGCGGGTTTCCTCGGTTTCGTGCAGGCGCAGGCGCGGCTCCATCGGATGCCCATTCAGCCCGCCACGTTCGACGCACTGCAAACCCCGGCGGCCGAGCGAGAGGGCGCGGCGGCACGCCTGCTGGAGCGCACTCTCGACATCATCGCGGTGCGCGTCGAACAGGGCCCGCTGCCGGGATTGGCTCCGGCGCTCGCGCGTCTGCGGCGCGACGCGGAGAAGTTCAGCGAGGCTCCGCCGTCGCTGCTCCACCTAGACTACCATCCCCAAAACGTCCTGGTTAAGGGCTTTCGCGTAACTGGAATAGTTGATTGGGCCAACGCCGCGATCGGCGATCGACACTTCGACGCGGCCACCACCGCGGTGATCCTCTCGACCAGCGCGATGGAACATCCGCGCTGGATGCGCGACAACGCGGCTGGGAACAACCTG
Organism: Candidatus Binataceae bacterium; assembly: GCA_035500095.1. Classification (NCBI taxonomy): domain Bacteria; phylum Candidatus Binatota; class Binatia (SeqCode); order Binatales (SeqCode); family Binataceae (SeqCode); species Binataceae bacterium (SeqCode). The sequence goes on along the minus strand of DATJXN010000129.1, from coordinate 92,050 downwards.
CGCCGCGTCTTCAAGGCCCTGTATCTCGCGCTCTACCAGGCCTTTGCCCCGATGAATCTGGCCCGCCTGCGCTACTACCAGGGCGTCGCCGGGGCGCTTCGGCTCTCGATGCTCGGAATGATGCGGGTGCGCGGGCCGCAAAGCGTCGGCTTTCAGCCGGGGGCGATTAGCCAGGTCACGCCGGACGTGCTGCGCCTGTTGACCTGTTACGTCGCAAGCAAAACCGGCACTGCGGTAAGTATCTCATAAGTGAGGGACTCTCTCGCGCCCAGACGATAACTAACGCCAGTTCTTTCTCTCAATCGGAACGAGACAAGCGTTTCTTTAACGAAATTGCGCCGATTGGCGCTATCTCCACATATGGACTATAGTATCCATAAGCAGAGCGACCCAATGAGCGCGCCCGAAAGACTGAGCGAACGTCTGGATGATGCGACGCCCGAGCGCCGTGACCCGGAGGTGCGCCGCCGGCTCTCCGCGCCCGCGATGCGCAGCTTTCTCAACGTCTGCCTGGCGTGGAATCTCGGCGTCAATCAGCAGCGCGGACTGCTTGGATGGCCGGCCGCTTCCACCTATCACAAGTACAAAGCTGGCCAGATCGGCACACTCTCCTTCGACATGCTGAGCAGGATTTCGCTGGTCCTCGGAATCTATAAAGCACTCCACATCCTCTATCCCCAGGCGGAACTTGCGGATCAATGGGTCAAGCTTCGCAACGCAAGCCCGCTGTTAGGCGGCAGGCCGCCGGTCGAGTTGATGATCGATGGCGGTATCGACGGTCTTTACCGGGTTCGGCGTTTGCTCGACGGCCGGCGCGGCGCGTGGAACTGAAGCCGCCGCTCGCCCATGTCACAAGGCGCGCGACCTTCCGCCTGATCCCCAGCCGCTATCCTTCGGTAGGAATCTTCGACGCCGTCGCGTCGGCCGAGGACCTCGAAGCGGTTTTCGAGCTAGAGGCGTGGACCAACGACAGAATCAGTAACGAGCTGGGCGTCCTGCATACCATTCCAGGCGACGAATGGCTCACGGGACGGCCGCTGGCCACGGTCGTGATGGCGGCGTTTTGCCATCCTCACCCCGCCGGCGGGCGTTTCAATGACCCAAGCCGCGGCGCCTGGTATGCGGCGTTCGCGCTCCGAACCGCGCACGCGGAGGCTATCCATAACCGCACGCGCGAACTGCACGAGATCGGCGGCTGGTTCGATACCTTCGTCCAGATGGCAGCTTATCTTGCGGATTTCGACGCCACCTTTGATGACGTTCGCGCCAGCCGCTTCTCGAGATACTTGAACCCCGACAGCTACAAGGCCTCGCAGCGGCTTGGCCGCCGGCTACTTGACCAGGCCTCCAACGGAATCATCTACCCGAGCGTCCGCGACCGGGGCGGCACCTGTATCGTTTGCTTCAGACCCAAGCTCGTCGGGGGCGTCCGCCAGGGCGGCTTTTACGAATATCGATGGACCGGAGAGCGTCAACCAGCGATCACGAAACTTTGATCCTGGCGAACAAGCAGGCCCTCCCCGGTGCGACTCGGCGCGGTTGTTGTAACCCCAAACGCGCGGCTTCGTCTTATGTGACGGCAGCCCGGATCACGGGCATCAACAGCGAGGTAAAGGTAAAATGGTTGGAAAGACAAAGCTTTCACGGGTGGCGGTGGCGATCGGCGCGATGCTCGCGATCGCCTGCAGCGCGGCGCTCGCGCAGGGATTCGGGGGTCATCGCGGCGACGCGCATCTGTTTATGCTGGCGAAGGCGGCCGGTATTGACCACTCAGCGATGCATGCGGCCTTCAAGGGCGATACGAACCTGAAGACTGATTTCCAGAACGTGAAGACCACGCATCAGGCGCTCCTCACCTGCCTGGCTTCCGGCGGCGCCTGCGACAGCCAGATTTCGGCCTTCGCCGCTGCGCAACAGGCGCTGACGGTCGAGAAGTACAAGGTCTGGGAGGGCGTGTTCAAGAGCGCCCCCAACACCTCCAAGTCCACGGCGCTGCTCGGCCAGATGCAGCAGCTCGAGCAACAGCGCCATGCGATTTTCCAGCAGGCTTTCGGCGCGCAGAGCGGCACCGACGTCTCTGACGGACCTGCTCCGTCGCCGCAGGCGGAGTAGCAGACGCGAGTACCTTCCCGGATAGAATCAAGCGCGCCGCGTTGATGGCTCGGTCGGGAACGGGCCATCGACGCGGTGCCTTGTCAAAGTGGGCGGCGGGCGCGCACAATCTGGGCTGATTGTCTAAGGGTCGGAAGCGAAAATAGCTTGAGGAGGCTACTGCGGCGCTGGAGTTGGATCGCGGCAATTGTCGCCGTCGTGATCGTCCTCTTATGGCTCAAGCACGCTCCCGCACCGGCCAGCTACGTCACCGCTGATGTCGAGCGCGGTGACTTGGTGCGCGCGGTCACCGCAACCGGCACGGTCAACCCGGTGGTGACCGTGCAGGTCGGCACCTACGTATCGGGCCCCATCGTAAAGATCTACTGCGACTTCAATACCGAGGTAAAAAAAGGGCAGGTTTGCGCCAAGATCGACCCACGGCCCTACCAGGTCACGGTCGAGCAGGCGAGCGCCAGTCTGGCCAACGCACGGGCGCAGTTGAAGAAGGATCAGGCGAACCTCAGGTACGAGCAACTGACCTACGAGCGCAACCAGGCGCTGATGAAGGATAACGTGGTAACGCAGGACGCTCTCGATAGCGCCCGCAGCGCCGCCGAGCAGGCTGCGGCGCAGGTCGAGCTCGATCGCGCCAGTATCCGCCAGCAGGAAGCCTCACTCCACGCCGCCCAGGTCAACCTGGGCTATACCGATATCATCTCGCCGGTGGACGGCACGGTGGTTTCCCGCAACGTCGACGTCGGCCAGACCGTCGCCGCAAGTTTTCAGACCCCGACGCTCTTCCTGATCGCGCAGGATCTTACCCGGATGCAGGTTGACGCGAGCGTCAGTGAGTCCGACGTCGGCCCGGTACGCCTCGGCCAGAGCGCCGAGTTCACGGTTGACGCCTTTCCCCATCATCCGTTTCCCGCGACTGTCACGCAGGTGCGCCAGGCGCCGGTGACCGTGCAAAACGTTGTCACTTACGACGTCGTGCTGGGCGTCGCCAACCCCGAACTTTTGCTGAAGCCCGGGATGACCGCCAACGCGAAGATCATCACGGCCGAGGAGCAAAACGTGCTCATAGTGCCGCTGCAGGCTCTCCGCTTTTCGCCTAACGGCGGCTCCGGCAAAGGCGCGAGAGAGGAGCATCGTCACGATGATCATAAAGCAGAGCTCTGGATCCTCAACGGTAAGACGATTCGGCAAATCCGCGTTGCCAGAGGCATCGACGACGGCACTTCGGTCGAAATCCTAAGCGGCGATCTCAAACCCGGCGATCGGGTGGTCATCGACGAGATGGCGGGCGCCGGCGATAGCAAAAAGCCGCGGCTGGCACGGCCGCAGATGGGCGGAGGGATGCATCATTTCTAGTCCGTGCGGTCTCTTCGGCTGAAACTCGCCCGTCCCTGCTCGCGACACCGATGGCTGACGTCGTCATAAGCGTTTCGGATCTTCATCGAACCTACCAGCTCGGCGACCTCGAGGTGCGTGCGCTCTGCGGCATCAGCCTGGAGATCGAGCGCGGCGAATTCGTGGCGGTCATGGGCGCGTCGGGCTCGGGCAAGTCCACCCTGATGAACATCATCGGATGCCTCGACCGGCCGACTTCCGGACGCTACCTGCTCGAAGGCGTGGACGTCGCCTCGCTCAGCGAACCGGATCTCGCACGCATCCGCAGCCGGCGGATCGGCTTCGTCTTCCAGAGCTTCAATCTGCTTTCGCGCACGAGCGCGCTCGAGAACGTCGAGCTGCCGCTCTTTTACTCGGGCGACCCGGCGCACGGCGCGATGCGCGCCCGCGAGGTCCTTGCGCTGCTGGGCCTTGCCGGGCGCGAGCAGAGCCATCCCAATCAGCTCTCCGGCGGCCAGCAGCAGCGCGTCGCGATCGCGCGCGCGCTCATCAACAACCCGGCGATTCTGATGGCCGACGAGCCGACCGGAAACCTCGACTCGCGGACCTCGCTCGAAATCATGGCGACGCTGCAAAAGCTCAACCGCCAGGGCCTGACCATCGTGCTGGTGACGCACGACGCCGAGCTTGCCGCATTTGCGGCCCGCGTCGTGATGTTGCGCGACGGGCTCATCATCTCAGACCATCGGCAGACGCCGCAGCAGGCGGCGCCGGCGGCCCCGGCCGAAGCCGCGGCGCCCGCTTTGATGGCCGAAGCGGAGAAGTCCGCGCCGCTCGCCCATCGCGCTGTCCCGGAGTCTGACGCCGCGCCGCTTACCTTCGTGCTGATGGCGCTCAGGGCCGCCGCCCGGGCGCTCGCGCGCAACAAGCTGCGCTCCGCGCTCACCATGCTCGGAATCTTCATTGGCGTCGCCGCGCTGATTGCGATGGTCGCGGTTGGCCAAGGCGCCAACGAGGCGGTCGAGACGCAGATCGCAAGCCTCGGAAGCAATCTGCTGATCGTGACGCCCGGCACCACCACCTCCAACGGCGTCCGCGCCGGCGGCGGCAGCGTCTCGACGCTGACCGTGGGCGACGCCGAGGCGCTCATCAAGGATGATTGGCCGGTCGCCCGCATCAGCTATCTCGACCGGCAGATTGCCCAGGTCGAGTACAACCATCAGAACTGGAGCACCAATATCCAGGGCGTGACGCCGAGCTATCTGCCGATCCGCAACTGGACGGTGGCCGAGGGGCGGCCGCTCGAGGAAGACGACGAACGCACGGGCGCCCGCGTGTGCCTGCTGGGACAGACCGTGGTGCGCAACCTTTTTGGCGAGCACAGCGACCCCGTCGGCGCGATCGTGCGGGTCAAGGGCGTCGACATGCAGGTGATCGGCGTGCTCGAAGGCAAGGGCCAGTCAGGATGGGGCCAGGACCAGGATGACGTGGTGTTGATTCCGTTCAGCACGGCCGAGCGCAAGGTCCTCGGCGTCGCCGCGCCGCCGGCCGTCCCTTCGGGCGCGGCAACGCCTACCGTGGTGAATCCCTATGCAGCGGTGCCGACCGCGAGTTCTATTTACAGTTCCGACGCGAACCAGATGAGTCCGTTCGGCAGCCCGCCAAAACTTGCGGGGGTGGTGCATCTGATCTTCGTCGAGGTCAAAAGCCAGGCGCTCATTCCGGAGGCGATCGACCAGATTTCCGAGACGCTGCACACCCGCCATCATATCCAGCCCGGCAAGGACAACGATTTCGACGTGCACAACCTGAGCGCGGTGGTCGAGGCTGCCGAAGGCAGCAGCCGGATCATGGCGCTGCTGCTCGCCACCGTGGCCTCGATTTCGCTGCTGGTCGGCGGTATCGGGATTATGAACATCCTGCTGGTGTCGGTGACCGAGCGCACGCGTGAAATCGGCATCCGGATGGCGATCGGCGCGCGCCGCGTGCACATCCTGCTCCAGTTCCTGGTCGAGGCGATCCTGCTCGGGATGGTCGGCGGGGCGGGCGGAATCCTGGCCGGGGTCGGAGCGTCGCAGGCGATTTCGGCGTTCGCCGGATGGCCGACGCTGCTCTCGCCGGCGGCGATCATCGGCAGCTTCGTCTTCTCCGCCGCGGTCGGAATATTTTTCGGCTACTATCCCGCGCGTCAGGCCTCGCTGCTCAATCCGATCGACGCTCTCCGCTATGAATGAGCGGCGCGCCCGGGCCGGATGCTCGCCCGGGACTCTTCACGCGCGGCCTCATGCGCACGCGAGAGTCCTGCCCGAGTTCCGCTCACGCATGCAGCAGTTCCCGCAGCACGTACGGCAGGATGCCGCCGTGGCGGACGTACTCGACCTCTTCGGGCGTGTCGATCCGCGCCAAGACCTCGAACTCGCGCGTGCGGCCGCCGTCGCTGACGCGGACTTTGAGCCTCTGCCGCCGCGTAACGCCCGCCGCCAGCCCTTCGATCGAATAGCTCTCGCGTCCGCTGAGCTCCAGGCTCTGGCGCGTCTCTCCGCCGGTAAATTCCAGCGGCAGCACGCCCATCCCGACCAGGTTGCTGCGATGGATCCGCTCGAAGCTTTCCGCGATGACCGCGCGCACGCCGAGCAGCAGCGTGCCCTTGGCGGCCCAGTCGCGCGAGCTTCCGGAGCCGTACTCCTTGCCCGCGATTACGATTAGCGGGACGCCGTCGGCGCGGTAGCGCTCGGAGGCTTCGAAGATCGTCGTGCGCTCGCCGTCGGGCAGATGGACGGTGAAGCCGCCTTCGAGCCCGGGCACCAGTTCGTTGCGCAGGCGGATGTTGGCAAATGTCCCGCGCACCATGACCTCATGATTGCCGCGGCGCGCGCCGTAAGAGTTGAAATCGCGCGGCTGGCATCCATTGGCGACCAGGTACTTACCGGCCGGCGTGTCGGCCCCGATCGAGCCGGCGGGCGAGATATGATCGGTCGTCACGCTGTCGGCGAGCATCGCGAGTACCCGCGCATCCTTGATGTCGGAGACGGGCGCAGGCGTCGCGCCGATGCCGTCGAAGAACGGAGGCGCCTTGACGTAAAGCGAATCCTTCTCCCAGCGGAACAGGTTGCCCTCGGGCACCTTGAGCCCGCGCCAGCGCTCGTCGCCGTCGAACACCTGCCCGTACTCCTTGCGAAACATCGCGGAGTCGATCGAACCGGCAACCGCCGCGGCAAGCTCGCTGGTCGAGGGCCAGATGTCGCGCAGGTAAACCGGATTGCCCTCGGGGTCGTTGCCGAGCGAATCCCGGTTGGGATCGAAATCCATCGTACCCGCGATCGCGTAGGCGACCACCAGCGGCGGCGAGGCGAGATAGTTGAAGCGCACGACCGGGTTGATGCGGCCCTCGAAGTTGCGGTTGCCGCTCAGTACCGCGCAGGCGACCAGGTCGCCCTGCTTGACCGCGGCCGCGATCGCCTCGGGCATCGGGCCGCTGTTGCCGATACAGGTCGTGCAGCCATAGCCGACCAGGTTGAAGCGCAGGCGCTCCAAATATGCGAGAAGCCCGGCGCGCTTCAAATAGTCGGTAACCACCTTCGATCCCGGCGCGAGGCTGGTCTTGACCCACGGCTTGACGCCGAGTCCGCGCTCGACCGCCTTTTTCGCGAGCAGCCCCGCACCCAGCATCACCGACGGATTCGAAGTGTTGGTGCAGCTCGTGATCGCGGCGATTACCACCGCGCCCTGCGTGAGATCGAAGCGTTCGCCGCCCTCGCCCGTCACGGCGACGCGATGCGCGAGCGGCCCGAGCTCCGTGGGCGGTATCGCCTGATGCGGCGCCACTGCGGGCGCGCCACCCTCGTTTATCCAGCGCGCGACGACGGTCGGATCGACGCCGCTGTGATTGCCGACTTCCTTGGCGAGCTCGCGGCGGAATTCGCCCTTCGCCGCGCGCAGCCGCACCCGGTCCTGCGGGCGGCGCGGCCCGGCGATGCTCGGCTCGACCGTGCCCAGGTCGAGCTCCAGCGTGTCGGTAAAAGTCGGATCCGGCGAGTCCGCGGTGCGGAACAGCCCCTGCTCCTTGCAGTAGGCCTCGATCAACCGCACCTGCGATTCTGCGCGCCCCGAAAGGCGCAGGTAATCGAGCGTCTGATCGTCAACCGGGAAAAAGCCGATCGTCGCGCCATACTCGGGCGACATGTTGCCGAGCGTTGCACGGTCGGCGACGCTCAGGCTCCCCAGTCCGCCGCCGAAGTACTCGACGAACTTGTTGACCACGCCGCGCTTGCGCAGCATCTGCGTGACCGTGAGCACCAGGTCGGTCGCCGTCGCGCCCGCACGCATCGCGCCGGTAAACCTGAAACCGATCACCTCCGGAATGAGCATCGGGATCGACTGCCCGAGCATCGCCGCCTCGGCCTCGATTCCGCCGACGCCCCATCCGACCACCCCGAGACCGTTAACCATCGTGGTGTGCGAATCGGTGCCGAGCAGCGTGTCCGAATAGACCTGGCCGTCGGCCGAGGTGAAAACCACCGGCGCGAGATACTCGAGATTGACCTGATGCACGATTCCGGTGTCGGGCGGCACCACGCGGAAGCTGTTGAACGCGCCCTGGCCCCAGCGCAGAAAAAGGTAGCGTTCGCGGTTGCGCTCGGACTCCATCTCGGCGTTGATCGCGAACGATCTCGAAGTGCCAAAGCTGTCGACCTGCACGGAATGGTCGATCACCAGATCGGCGGGCTGGATCGGGTTGATTCGCGAGGGATCTCCGCCGAGACGCTTGATCGCGTCGCGCATCGCGGCCATGTCCGCAACCACGGGCACGCCGGTGAAATCCTGCAGCAGCACGCGCGCCGGCATGAAGGAGAACTCGCGTTCGCCCGGCTGCGGCTGCCACTTGCCGACTGCCTCGACCTGGTCGGCCGTCACCACCACGCCGTCTTCGCGGCGGAGCACGTTCTCGAGCATCACCTTGATCGAATACGGCAGGCGCGCAAGCGCAAAACCGCGCCTCTCCAGCGCCGCGAGGCTGAAGATCGTGTACTTGCGACCGCCGACGTTAAGCGCGCGCCGCGCGCCGAAAGTATTTTTTCCCATTTTTTCAGACCGAATCCTTTCCGCGGGCCCAATCCTTTCCGAAGAGTCCGCGCGTCGCACGCCATAAACGGCGCGCAACGCAGCTTTGTGGTCAAGTCAGGATAGCGTGACGCTTCGATCTTCGCCAAGGTACGGCGCCCGGACGCCGGCTAGGGCAATTCGCGCAGCACGGTGCCGTCGCGCGAGTAAAAGTCGAGCCCTCCGTCGCCTTCGGCATCCACCCCGAGCAGTTCGCGCGAGTGACCGCCGTTGTCCATCAGGCGCATGGCCGGAATGCCGTCGCTGCTGACTTCGATCGAAATTCTGAGCTTGTTGTAGGTATCGTAGAGACGAACGCTCGGCGCTCCCTGGTTGTCGATAACGATCTGCGCGCGGGGATGATTGTTGCGGTCGTACATCGAGAAGCCCGCCTGACCGTCGTCGGCGACGTCGAATTTCACGCGCGGTTTGCCGGCCGCATCGACCAGCACGAAGCCCGCCGCCGTTATGACTGGCGGCGCGGCCGCGCCGGCGCTCTTGTTGTCACCCTGTGGCGCTGCCGGTGCTGCCCTTACGGGCCGCGATCTGCAAACTGCATCAGTCAGGGCGCCGCCGATCAGGCCGCCCGCGAAAACCAGCACGCCGTAGAGCAGTAGCGTCTTTTTCATGGGGACGATCTCAGCCGCAGGCAGGACGTTAATGCAAGCTTCTTCCCGTCCGCGAGCAGGGCGGGTCAAGTGGAGCGGTCAGGCGGGCGCATCGCATAGACGCGCGTCAGCCTGACCTCGAGTTCGATCACCTGGCGCGGCTTTCCGCTCAGCGAGGCGCGCGCGGGGCGCAGGCTGCCTTCCACCTCGCGCGCGACGCCGTAAACGATCGCCGCCGCGCCGTCGGCGCGCCAGGTAGTGAATGCAACGCGTGGATTGGCTGCGATATCGCGCCGGCGCAGCGTGTTGTCATAGATCACCAGCCGCAACCGGGTGCCGTCGAGCCGCCCGTGAACCGGCGCAATATGCGGTCCGCCCCCCTCGCCCGTCGTGGCCATCGCGACCAGCCGAACGCTCTGCCAGAACTCCACGAACTCCGCCGCGCCCATCTGGCGCGCGGGATAGGCAAGCGAATCGGCCGCGGCAGGTCCGGCCGACGCGGCGCTGCGATCGATAAGCTGCTGCAATGCCTGCAGGTCCGTCGCTTCCATCAAAAAAGCCGGCTTACTTTGCCTGGCGGCCAATCGATGCGCGCGAAGGCGCGGGGCCGGGCAATCCGTCATAAACAAGGGCGCGGCCGTCCGAGTGGAACCCCATCGCGGCCATCGCGCCGACCCGCGCCGAGGCGAGCGCCGGCGCGCCGTCGATCGTCTCGACCGTCACTTTGCGCACCAACTCGATAAGCGCCGCCACCGCCGCTGAGAAAGGCTCGTCGTCGAGCCCGTCGCTGGTGACCAATGCTCGGCCCGTATAGCCGAGCATCACACGACCTCCCCTCAGCACGACGAAATTGCTCGCGTCCCGCGCAACTCCGCATCCGGGCAGGACCGCGCCAAAGGGGTTTGCCGGATCGGCGGCGCTAAGCGCCACCGGACGCTCTCGCGCCGTGGCCGGATTGCGAGCGGCCGCGAGCATCTCGAGCGCCGCGGGCAAGGCGTATTGCTCGCCCGCAAGCGCGCGGACGAAATAGCCGCGGCGAATCACGCCCGCATACTCCATCCTGCGGAGCGCAAACGAGATCTCCTGCCACGTCATCGGCTCGTTTTCCATTCCGAGCATCTCGCGCGTCACGATTCCGTTGCGCTTGAGCAGGAGTTCGGCGCGCTCGCGCGCCGCGTAGCGCCCAGGTATGCGTTCCGGTGCCCGCTCGCGCGCCCGCGCCTCGGTGCGCGCGCCAGAGCGGGAGCCGCGGCCGTCTGGCGCCGCCACAACGCCGGGCATCGCCGGATCAAATACCGCCCCGCTGGGCGCCGCCACCGCCGCCTGAGCGGCGGCGCCGGCGCCCAGCGGGGACCAGCGGCCGGTCACGCTCGAGCGCAGACGCGCGCGCAGCGCCGCGTCGTGGCGAGCGCGCCGATGGGCTCCCGGAGCCATCGCCCGCACCGCCTCGGGCGCCGACCAGAGCAGGCGCAGCGGCGCGAAGCTGTCGTTCGAGACGCGGCCGGCGGCCGCGAGCCGCCAGAGAGCGGCGAGCGCCGTCCGTTCGGCCAGGCCCGCGCGCTCGGCGAGCTGGTCGAGATATTGCGCGCCGCCCGCGGCAAGCGCGAGGAAGACGCGCTGCTCGTCGGGATCGGCGAGTTCGGCGGCGGCTAAAGCCGCCGCCGAACTCGCCCCCTCGTGCCTCGCCGTGCCCGCACGGCGACGCAGCAGAAAGGTGATTCGCGCGGGCACCTGGTCGCCGCCATCCTCGCCCGGCATCGCCGCCCACACGACCTCGCCGCCGAGGCAGAGCAGGTCGAGCCATTCGGAGCGATAACCGCGAATTCGCGCCGGCAAAATGGCGCGCTCCCACAGTTCGGGGCTGAGCGCAATGCCCGAGAGCTGCTCCAGCACTGCGGCGACCCCGGACTGATCGGCGTCAATTCCGGTTCCTCCGACGTGGTTCCAGCGCAACCTAAACGCCGCATACTCATGATCGGCGGCGGGCTCAACCTCGGAACGGAGACGGTTAAGCGTCAGGCGATGGATTTTCTCGAGGTTATAGCGATCGCACCATTGCTCGGGGCTCGCGGACGCCCCACCCCTTGGCGTGCGTTCGCCCATGCCCCCGAGCGCCGCACGGCGCGGTGTGAAATGACCGCGAAAAATCAGTCCCTTCGCCTCGAGCGCGAGCAGATGCTTCTCGAGCGCCGCGGGAGTCAGTCTGACCCGATCTGCGAGCTCGGCGATTTCGACCGGCCCCGACGTCGCCATCGCGCGCCGGACGATCTCTCGTTCCGCCTCGTCGGTTTCTAGAGCGGGCGCGATTGATTCCGCCGCGGCCGGCGGCGCGGCCGCGTGCCGTTCAAAAATCGCTTCCGGATATGCTGCGGCGAAGATCGAAGCGTCCTCGCCGGCGACCAGCATCTCAGGTGCTCCCGCTGAGAAGCGCGTGCGGATCACGCGTCCCTCGCGCTCGAGCGCCGAGAGCATCGCACTCGCGTCGCCTGCCACACACTCGTCGAGCGCCGCGGGCGCAAGCGCTCCGTGCGCTCGGATCAATTCGTAAAGCTCGTCGCGGTCGCGTGCGCGGCGCGCCATCGCCCGCCCGCCGACCTCGGCCTCGACGCTCTCGACCGCGTCCGCGGCGAGCATCGCGGAAAGGTCCTCGGTGCGCAGCACGTCCTCGGCCATCGCACGATTGAGCGAGACCGTGCGGCTGCGGCGGTTGGCGCGCTCGCCGTCGTCGAGGAACGAGTAGTCCCACGCGAGCAGGACGCGATGGGCGAAAACCGACGGTGCGATCGCATCAACCGCGACCACCCGCGTCCTGCCCTGCTCGATCGCGCGCAGGAGATCCTCGATGCGGGCGATGTCGGTCGATTCGGTCAGACACTCGTGCATCGTCTCGGCGGTGATGAAATGATCGGGCAATTCTACGTCGGGTGGGCGGTTTTCCAGGCATGCCTCGCGTCCGGGAAAGATCGCCGCGGCGATTTCCTGCGCGCGCAGGCGTTGAATCCATGCCGGCACCCTGCGGCCGCGCGCCGAGCGCATCACCGCGAGCGCCCGCGTCGCGACGTGGCGCATTCTGACTTCGAACATCGGTGCGGCGAGCAGCGCCTGCTCGAGCACGTGGCGCACCGTGCGCGGCGAAAGCATCGCCATCAGCGATTCGAGGGGAAAGCTGTGGCGCGCGTTGAGCGCGAGCAGCACCGCGTCGTCGATCGCCGAGGCCTGGATCTCGAAGTCGAACGACTGGCAGAGGCGTTTGCGGATCGCGAGCCCCAGGCCGCGGTTAACCCGCATCCCGAGCGGCGAATGAATTACGACCTGCGTGCCGCCGAGGCCGTCGAAGAAGCGCTCGACCACGATCGTGCGTTCGTCGGGAATCGCGCCGAGAGCGCTCTCGCCGCGGCGCACGTAGTCGATCGCCTGGCGCGCCGCGCGTTCGTCCATCGCGCATTCCCCGGCAAGGAGTTCGGCGGCTCGGACCTCGCCGCCGTCACGCCCGAGACGCGCGGAGATTTCGCCGCGCAGCGCCGAGACCTCGGCCGAGAGCGCAGGCGAGCGGCCCGCCGCCTCGGTCTCCCAGAACGGCAGCGACGGTGCCATCCCCGGCGCCGGTTCGACCAGGAAGCGGTTGCGCGAGATTCCCAGCACCCGCCATGGCATCGAGCCCAGCGCAAAAATATCGCCGCGCGAGGATTCCTGGGCGAAGTCCTCTTCGACGTCGCCGATCTTGCGCCCCTGGGACTCGATCACGACGTCGAGATTGCCGCTTTCGGGAATCGTGCCGCCCGACGTGATTGCGGCCATCCGTGCGCCGCGGCGCGCGCGCACGCGGGCGCCGATGCGATCGTAAAATATCTTCGGCGCCGCGCCCCGGATCCGCGCCGGCAGCTCGGTTGCCATCTGTTCGAGCAAATGAATCAGGGCGGCGCGGTCGAGATTCGGAAAGTTGTACGCGCCGCGCAGCAGCCGCAGCAAGTCGGCCTCGCCGATTTCCTCGTCCTCAGCGGCGATCGCGACGATCTGCTGCGCCGCGACGTCGAGGCATCCGGTCGGAATCTCGACCTCGTCGAGCCGGCTGTGGCGGATAGCCCGCACCGCCGCCGCGCACTCGAGCAAGTCGTCTAGCGTGAGCGCGAAGAACCGCCCCTTTGGCGTCGCGTCGAGCCGATGGCCGGAACGACCGATGCGCTGGATCGCGGCCGAGATGCTCTTGGGCGTATCGATCTGGCAGACCAGTTCGACCGCGCCGACGTCGATCCCGAGTTCGAGCGACGCGGTCGCGACCAGCGCGCGCAGTTCTCCGCGTTTGAGCCGCTGTTCCGCCGCCAGACGCTCGGCGCGCGCGAGGCTCCCATGATGGGCCAGCACGGCGTCGTTGCCGAGGCGCTTTTGCAGATTGAGCGCGATCCGTTCCGCCCAGCGCCGGCTCAGGGTGAAGACGAGGGTTGTGCGATGCTCCCGCACCAGCGCGGCGACGGCGTCGTACATCGCCTCCCAGTGCTGATGGGTCGCGAGCGCGCCGAGGTCGGGCCCGGGCGCCATCACCTTCAGGTCCATCGCGCGGGCGCGGGCATCGGCGCGCACGACTTTGACGGGCCGGGGGCGGCGCACACCCGCGTCATCGATCTCGCCGCCGGCGAGAAATTCGGCCAGCCGCTCGATCGGATTGAGCGTCGCCGAAAGGCCGATTCGCGCGGGACGCGGAGCGCCGTTCGCCCGGACCATCCGTTCGAGCCGCTCCAGCGTGAGCATCAGATGAGCGCCGCGCTTGTTGGGCGCAAGCGCGTGTAGCTCATCGACGATCACGTGGCGCACGGCGCTTAAGCTTCGACGAAAGCGCGCCGAAGTCAGCAGGATGAAAAGCGATTCGGGCGTGGTGACCAGGATATGAGGCGGCCGGCGAAGCATCGCGGAGCGCTCGTTGGCCGGCGTGTCGCCAGTGCGGAGTCCCGCGCGCACCTCGAGTATCGGGCGGACGGCTTCATCGGGACGTCCCGCGGCCGCGGCCAGGCGATGCGCCGTCTGGCGAATTCCGACCAGCGGATCTTCGAGGTTAATCCGGATGTCGTTGGCGAGCGCCTTGAGCGGGGAGACGTAAAGCACCGAGACGCGGTCGCCAAGCGCGCCGCGCTCGGCGTCGCGAAAGAGGCGATCGATCGCCCACATGAACGCGGCAAGCGTCTTGCCGCTGCCGGTCGGCGCGCAGAGCAGCACGTCATGGCCGGGGTGCGAATCGCATTCGGCGATCACCGGCCATCCCAGCGCCTGCGCGGGCGAGGGAGTTGCAAATCGCTCGGCGAACCAGGCGCGAACCGCTGGATGAAAAGCGTCGAGCACTGAAATCATCTCCCGATACTTATAGCATCTGGTTCGATCTATCCGGCAGGGCTGGCCGCAAGCACAAGGAGGCGCGCCGCGCAAAATGACTTTCCCCTATTCTCTTCCCGAACTCGACCTGAACGCTCCACTGGATCGCTACCGCGCCGTCGTCCTTCCCGAATGGATCGATTCATATGGCCACATGAACATGGCCGTGTACGTAACCGTCTTCGATCAGGCCGCTGACGTGCTCTGCGCGCTGCTCGGCGTGGGCCCGCTCTACACCGAGCATCAGATCGGCATGCTGTTCGTGCTGGAAACCCATCTGGCGTACGCACGCGAGGTCCGTCTCGGCGCGCCGCTCAGGGTCACCTCGCAGATTCTCGATCACGACGCCAAGCGCTTGCACCTGTTTCATCACATGTACCACGGTGAAGAGGGATGGGCGGTCGCGACTAACGAAGTGCTCATGATCAACGTCGACTACAAAACCCGGCGGACGAAGCCCTGGCCGGACGAGACAATGCGTCGGCTCGGCCTGATGGCGACGGCGCATGCGGCGCTACCCAAGCCAGAAAACGCCGGCCGCGTCATCGGGATCAAAAAATCCGCATGATCTCTCGATAATTTGACACGTTCTATCGGCCTGTCTGCCGTTGAGATAACTGGTCGATAGTTGAGAACTATCTTGACCTCTTTATTAGCGTCTATTAAACTTATGGCGTGATTTGAAGAGGTGCGACATGGCAGCAATAGATGAACTCAGGATTCGAATAAATGACGCCAGGTCCGGAAGATCCGACCGGGGTCCGACTATAACCGAGTACATCCTAACCGCGGCGCTCATCGCGGTAGTCCTTTATAGCCTCTACACGACCCTCACAGGCCACGGCGCCTGAGCGGAAGCCTCCGGCCCGCTTGGCCTCGGCCCCCCCTGGGCTTCTTTCATCCGCGGAGAAACCTCTGCCGCCTCTGCCGGCCCCGCAAAACACTTGCAGGTAAAGCGCCCTACTCCGGTGGAAGTTGCGGCAACCCGCGCTGAGCAGGACGACCGAGAGACGGCCTGAGGACAGGCGGGAGTCTACGGCTTCATCAGTTCAGGCAGGCGGGCCGTGAAGTCGCTGCGCGACAGCGTCATCTCGAACCCGGCCTCGCGCGCAGCCCCGAGCGCCTTAAGGTCAACGTGCGATGCGAAGCCAATCAGCCGTGCGGCGGGCGCCGCGGCGCGCATCGCGCCGGCCGTCTCGACCGCCGGGAAAAGCGGGTCGGCGAGATCCACGAAGATCATCGCAGGCGCCTGTTCCTGACATCGCGTGCCGGCCTCATTCAGAGAACCGGCATAGGCGACGTCGACACCCACGGCATGAGCGACCGCGTCCACCTTGGAGCGAAAGAACAGGTCGTGCATCAGGCCGAGAATTCGAGCCATGGCTATTGCTCCCTGAAGCGCGCGGCGGAAAACGCGCTCAATTCCACTGCGGGGCTGCGCCCCTTCACCAGGTCGGCGAGGATCGCGCCGGTAATTGCCGAGAGCAGGATGCCGCTGCGAAAGTGGCCGGCGGCCCATAGCACGTTGGCGACGCTCGGCGAGGGGCCAAGCACGGGCAGCAGGTCGCGAGTCGCTGGGCGCAGGCCGGCCCACGCCTCGCGGAAGGCGGCGCCGCAAAGCGCGGGCGCGATCGCGACCGCACCGCGCGCGATCTTGTCGATACCGGCCAGGGTGACGCTCTTGTTGTAGCCCGCCTCCTCCATCGTTGAGCCCGCAAGCAGACGGCCATCGCGCCGCGGCACGAGGTACCCGCGCAGCGAAAAGAGCGCGGGGCCGATCGTGCCCGGTGCGACGTCGAAGCATACGATCTGCCCGCGCACGGGATGCAGTTTCACCCGGTCGGCCTCGAGGCCGCGAATCTCTCCCGCCCACGAACCGGCCGCGTTGATTACAACGTCGGCCTCGCGAATCGAGCCATCATCCATGACCACGCCGCTGGCGCGCTCGCCTTGAAGCGCCAGCGCCTCGACCCGCGCGCTCTCGACGAATTCAGCGCCCGCCTTGCGCGCAGCCGCGGCATAGGCCTGCGTGAGTTTGCGATTGTCGGTGCGCCGGTTGGTCGGCATGTGAATCGCGTAAACCGTCTCCGGCGAGAGCATCGGCTCGATCCGGCGCGCTTCGGCGCCGCTCAACTCCTCGAGCGTCGCACCGGCGCTGCGCTGCCACTTCGCGCGGCGCTCGAGTTGAGCGCGCTCGTCCGCGTCCAGCGCGACGTAGAGAATGCCCGCTGGGTCGTATTCCGGATCGACGCCGCCGTCGCGCACGAGGCGCTCGACGGTCGTCTCGAAGACGTCGCGCGCCTTCATGCAAAAATCGAAGAATGGGCCGGGACCCTCGGCCTCGGCTTGCGGCGCGATCATTCCGGCCGCCGCCCACGACGCTTCCTGGCCCACGCGGCCGCGCTCGAGCACCGTGGTGGCGACGCCTTCGGCCGCGAGCCGCCAGGCCACCGAGCATCCGATGATACCGCCGCCGATAACGATCGCCTTCAATTTCGTTGCGCTCCCTGCTCCTTCATGCCCGCGCAGCCGCGTTTGGAACCTTAAGCTTAGCCGCGCGCGAAGCGGCACGAAAGGCGACGGCCGGAGCAGTGTGAAATCACCATCCATGATGCTAAAAGAGCAAAAATTCCCGCTTCAGCTCGTCCAAAGCGGCGGATCTTTTCCGGACCGCGGTTGTATCGAGCTGCCGCCCGCCGAGGTGCGCCATGTCGAAGGTTATCCGGGCAATCGAAACCAAACTGATTCACGCCGGCGAGCCCGACCCGCTCATCGGCGGCGCGGTCGCTATGCCGATTTTCCAGTCCGCGACCTTTGCCTATCGCGGCGAGCAGAATTACCACGACCTCCGCTACATCCGGCTGAGCAACACGCCGAATCACGACGTGCTGCATCGCAAGCTGGCGGCGCTCGAAAATGCAGAGGCGGCGCTGGTGACGGGAAGCGGGATGGCGGCGATTTCCGCCACATTGCTCGCGCTGCTCGGCGCGGGCGACCGTCTGCTCGCCCAGGATTGTCTGTACGGCGGCACTCACGACCTGCTGACGGCCGACCTGCCTGCGCTTCAGATTGGCGCCGACTTCATCGACGCCGGCGACCCGGCGTCGTGGCGCGAACAGCTCACTGGGCGCACGCGCGCGATCTATGTCGAGACGGTTTCCAACCCGCTGATGGGTGTGGCGAACCTGCGCGCGGTGGTCGAGTTCGCCGCGGCCCACGGCCTCGTGTCGATCATCGACAACACCTTCGCAAGCCCGGTCAATTTCCGCCCGGCGGAGGTCGGCTTCGACCTGTCCTTGCACAGCTGCACCAAGTACTTAAACGGCCACTCCGACATCGTGGCCGGCGCGGTTATCGGACGCGCGGAGTTGGTCGAAAAGGTCTCGCACAAGCTCAACCATCTGGGCGGCGTTCTCGATCCGCACGCCTGCTTCCTCCTTCATCGCGGGATGAAAACGCTTGCGGTGCGAGTGCGTTATCAGAACGAGAGCGCGCTCAAGATCGCGCGCTTCTTTGAGGCTCATCCGAAGGTGCGGCGGGTCAAGTACCCGGGACTCGAGAGCAGCCCCGACCATCCGCGCGCCCGTGAGCTGCTCGACGGTTTCGGTGGGATGCTGAGCTTCGAGCTCGAAGGCGGCGTGGCTGCCGCGGAACGGTTTATCGACCACGTGACGCTGCCGATCTCGGCGCCGAGCCTGGGCGGCGTCGAAAGCCTGATCACGCGGCCGGCAACGACGTCGCACTCCGGGATGACGCCGCAGGAACGCGCACGCGCGGGAATCGCGGAAGGATTGATCCGGTTCTCGGTGGGTCTCGAGGCTACCGAAGATCTGATCGAAGACTTTACGCGTGCACTCGCTGCCTGCTGAATACTGGTTCCTCGTGGTTTCTCGCCCGCGGCGCCGATCGTGCTTGAGAAATTGCGCGACGTTGGCAACTTCCAGAGTTTGCGTCTTTCTCGAGACGGTGACTGCCGCTCGATGTATCATTTCCGAGGCATAGTTCTCGGTCCTGTAACGATCGAAGCCGTCCCTTTCGCCAGTTGGCGTTATTTTGCACGGGAATATCCTTTGCACGGATTAGGCTGCGAAACGGGACCGTCGCGCTTGTTACTGCGAATTGCTACTATACGGCGGCTCTTGCGCCTCGATGTATCGATAGGCAGGAGCAACGGAGCATCGTCAATGGCGGTCAGGAAACGAGCGCCGGCCGATTCCAGCATTGACGTGGGAACTTCTGCTGATAAGTGGGCGTCCGCGATGTCCGCTCCGGCTGCGGAGCAGACATCGGACGCGCGCAAGCCGCCTCCCGGATTTAACGAACTCGAAACAGCGGTCCCGGGTTGGAACCTGCAGCTGCTGCGAACCGGCGCGCTATTATTGGCCGGTTTCGAGATTCTCTATCTCGTCGCCGATTTTTTCATTCCTCCGCCGCTGAAGCTCGCGGACGCCGTGCTGCACGCCGCCGCTGTTGGGTTAACCCTCTGCGTATTCGCGCTCACGTATTTACGATGGTTCGAACGCCACTGGCGGCTGGTCTGCCTGGCAAACCTGATCGCGATTCACGCACTGACCCTCAAGTTGCGCCTCCTCACGGGCGACCTCGTACCGCTTACCATCACTCTCACCTTCACTCTGATCGGTACGGGTGCGCTACTTGAGTGGTCCGCTCGCTGGCAGGCGGGGTTGAGCGTGGTCGCATTGGCGACGGCAGTGATGCCGGAATTGATGCACGCGCCGTTCGACAGACAGAGCGCTTATCGATATTTCGGTGTCGCGCTGGGGATCGCACTCGGTCACTTCGTCCTTGCGACGCGCGAGCGGTACCGCGCGGAAGTGTCCCAGTGGATGGACCGTTCGCGCAGGAGCCATAGGGAGCTGGCCGATGCGCTCGCCCAGCGCACGTCGATTATGGCCGGGCGCGAGCGAGCTGAGCGAAGCCTGCGCGATAGCGAAGCGGTGCTGCGCAAGGTCTTCGACACCCTCACCGACAGCATGGCGATCACGCGCATGTCCGACGGCGCCACGCTGGAGGTCAACCGCGAATTCCTCAAGACCGGCTATACGCGGGAAGAAGTCCTCGGCGTTTCCCCTCTCAAGCTGGGCCGCTGGTCCCGCCCGCAGCTGCGCGACTTTGTGCGTGAGCTGCGCGCGCACGGCAGGGTGCGCAATTTCGAGGCCGATCTGCGTAACAGGGATGGCCGAATAGTGCCGAGCCTCGTTTCCGCGACGATGGTCGAGATCGCCGGCGGGGAATGCGTAATCTCGATCGGGCACGACATCTCTACGCGTAAGCGAGCGGAACGCGAACTGTCCGCGGCGCGAGAAGCACTGACCGTTGAGCTGCGCGAGCTGGAGCTCAGCCGCAGCCAGGTCGTTGCCAGCGAGGAGAGGCTGCGCAAGGTGCTCGAGGCTACGGGCGACAGTATCACCCTTATCCGTCTCAAAGACGGCCGCTATCTCGACGTCAACCAGGCCTTTTCCGACCTGACCGGTTACACGCGCGACGAGGCGCTCGGGCACAGCCCGATGGAATTGGTCCTGTGGCACGACCCCGAGCAGCTCCAGCGCCTGTTACGGCTGCTCAAGACCGAGGGACGCGTGCGCAGCCTGGAATGCACTTTGCGGATGAAGGACGGACGCCTGACCGATCACCTGGTCTCCGCTTCACTCATCAACCTCGGCGGCGAGACCTGCATCGTCGCGGCGACGCGCGACGTGACCGAGATCAAACGCACCGAGCGCGAATTACGCGCCGCGCGCGAGGCGCTTTCGGCCGAGCGGCGCGAGCTCGAGGCGAGCCAGGCCCGGCTGCGCAGCGAAATCGCCGAGCGCGAAACAGCACGGCGCCAGCTCCGCCAGGGCGAAGAGAGCCTGCGCCGAATTTTCGACGCCGGCCTCGACGCGATCACGATCAAGCGCCTGCGCGACGGTCGCTATATCGACGTCAACAACGGCTTCGAGATGTTCGGCTATACGCGGGAGGAGGCGCGGAGAAAAACGGCGGAGGAGCTTGGAATCTGGGCCGATCAGCAGCAGCTCGCGGCCTTCACTGAAAAGATCGGGCGGGAGGGGCGGATTAGGAATTTCGACTCGCTGTGCCGGACTCGAGACGGAAGGATTATACCGTCGCTCGTTTCCGCGGTTACGGTTGAACTGGGCGGCGAACCGTGCGTGGTTTCCTTCGTACGTGACATCAGCGCGCTCAAACAGACCGAGCGCGAGTTGATTGCCGCGCGCGAAGCGGCGCTGGCAGGTTCGGCGGCAAAGTCTCAATTACTCTCGATGATGTCGCACGAGATTCGCACGCCGATGAACGCGGTCTTCGGGATGGCCGATCTGCTGTGGGAAACCCCGCTCACCGGCGAACAGCGCCTCTATCTCGAAACCATGCGCAACAACAGCGCCTCGTTGCTCAACCTGATAGACGGCATCCTCGACCTCTCCAAGGTCGAGAGCGGACGGCTCAGCCTCGAGTACTCTGATTTCGACCTGGCCGAACTGGCCGAAGGCGCGACGGAAACGATGGCGCCGCAGGCGCATGAGAAGGGTCTCGAACTGGCGCTGCGCATTCCTTGCGCGCTTCCCACGGCGGTCGTCGGCGATCCGCTGCGTCTGCGGCAAATCCTGATAAACCTGCTCGGCAACGCGATCAAATTTACCGCACGCGGCGAAGTGACCTTGACCATCGAGGCGGCCGAGGACGCGCAGGCGGACGCCGAAGGCGCGGCCGCCGCTCCCGGCCCGGCCGCGACGGTCAGACGTGCGAGGCTGCGCTTCGTCGTCCGCGACACGGGTATCGGAATTCCGGCGGATCGGCAGGAAGCGATCTTCTTGAGCTTTACCCAGACGGATTCGACGATCGGCCACAGGTGCGGCGGCAGCGGCCTTGGCCTCGCGATCGTAAAACGCCTGGTCGAGTTGATGAACGGAAGCATCGCGGTCGAAAGCCGGCCGGGCGCGGGCAGCGCTTTCAGTTTCACCATCGCGCTCGCGCTTCAACCCGGCACGCCTGCGAAGGCCTCGGCGATTTCGGCATCCATCGCGCGCCTTGAGGGCAAGCGCCTGCTGCTGGTCGACGACTCGTCAACGAGCCGCGCCATCGTAGCCGAATTGCTGGCCCACACCGGCGCCGAGGTAGAGGTGGCCACAGACGGCGGCGCCGCGCTAGGCCAGGTCGAGCGTGCGCGAGGCGAGGGACGGCCCTATGACGCGATCGTCGCCGACCATCGCGCGCTGGAGGCCGGCGAAGGCGCGCTCGCACGGCATATCCTTGGTGCGGCGCCTGCGCCCGGCGAAGCTTTGGTGCTGATGCTTGCGGCGAATAACCTCAATGCACAGCTCGAACGGCTGCGTGCGGGTGGTTTCGAGCAAGGCCCGCGTTGCCGCTACCTGCTCAAGCCCGTGCGGCGTGCGCAGCTTTGGGCGACGCTCGCCGCGGCGTGCAGCGTCGGAGCCGGCGGCCATGCCTACAGCAACGGCGCCCATGCGGCCGCCGGCCATTCCGCGCCGCGTGACACCTTCATTCAGCAGGCGCCCCCACCTCGCGCAGCGGCCGTGATCGACAGGCCGCTCAGAATTCTGCTGGCGGAAGACTCGGCCGATAATCGCCTCGTAATTCAGGGCTATCTGAAAGATACGCCCTACCTGCTCGACCATGCCGAGAACGGCGAGGTCGCGGTGCAGAAGTTCGCAGCCGGCCATTACGACGCTATTCTGATGGATCTCCAGACGCCGGTGATGGACGGCTATGAAGCGGTGGCCGCGATTCGCCGCTCGAGCAGGGAGACCGCCGCCGGCCCACGCCGATTATCGCGCTTACCGCTTTCGCTCATGAAGAAGCCCTGCGAAGGAGTTTGAAGATGGGGTGCGACGCCCATGTGACCAAGCCGGTAAAGCGCTCGACCTTGCTAAAGGCCATCCGCGACACCGTCGAGCCGGCGGCGCAGGAAGCGCCGTCCCCCGCACTGGCGGCCGGCAAGAGCGCGGAGGACGCTCCCGCGGCCTGCGCGGAACGTATTGTAGTTCAGGTCGATCAGGATTTGAGCGACCTGGTTCCGGGCTTTCTCAACCGCAAGAGTGAAGATGCCCGCGCGCTGCTGGCCGCGGCCGAGCGTCGCGACGCTCAAGCGATCGCCACGCTCGGCCACAAGCTGAAAGGCGAAGGCGGAAGCTACGGACTCGACGCGGTAACCGACATCGGCCGCGGTCTCGAACAGGCGGGCAAGCAGCAGGATTTCGAGGAGGCCGCGCGGCTCGCCCGCGAACTCGCGAATTTCCTCGAGCGGCTGGAGATAGTCTATCGCCCGGCCGAGGAGTGACCTCCATTCCCTGGCGACGCTCTCGACCTCGAGCGCGTGAGCCACGCTTTCCCCGGCAAGGCGCGCGTGGCTAAGGCAATGCGGCCACCGCCTCGATCTCGACCAGCAAACCATCCACCGCCAGCGCCGCCACGCCGATAAGCGTGGACGCGGGCGGATTCTCCTTGGGAAAAAATTCGCGCCGCATGTCGTTAATCGCGCGATAGTCGTCCTGCTTGTAGTTGACGACGTAGGTGTTCATCTTGATCACGTCGGCGAGCGAGGCGCCGGCGCCCTCGAGCGCCGCGACCAGGTTCTCCGCGGCCTTGCGCGCCTGCGCCTTCAAATCGCCCTTGCCGACGATCTGGCCGTCCTTGTCGATCGCCACCTGGCCCGAAACGAACAGCAGGCGGCCGTCACGCACCTCGACGACATGGGTATAACCGTGGGGCGTGTGAATCGCGCCGGGATTGATGAATTTCTTTTCCATCGTCGGTCTCCTCGCCGGGGTTAGAACTTCGAGTACCAGGGCGAACGATGCGGGTCCTGGAGCTTGAAGTCGATTTGAAAGGCGCGCAGCAGCGTACCCTGCTCGTGTTCGAGCGCAAGCCGAGCGTCCTCGAGATCGACCTCGGCCTGCACCTGGTTGCCCTGCGCCGCGATCAACTGTTCCTGGAACTGCAGCAGGTCGTGCGTCGTCGCCATCCCGACCTTGAACCTGATCTCCTCGTCGTGCAGCGCCTCCGCCGCGTAGTAGGTCGCTTCGCGGGTCGCCTGCACACGCTTCTGGTCCGCCACCAGATTGGCGAGCGCCGTCTGCACCGCCACCACCGCGGTCGAGATCGCCGCGCGGTACTGCATCCTGAGCGATTCGTACTGGACGCGGGTCTGCGCTAGCACGGCGCGCGGGGCGGCGTTGTCGATCGGATAGGCGAAGTTCAGCACCGCCGCGTAGTTGTAAAAGCTGAAGCCGAAGAGCCGATTGAGCGCGTCGCCGTAGATTCCGCCGAAGGGCAGCTTGGTCCCGGAACCCGGGACGAGCGGCGTCGCCGCGCAGTTGCCGCCGAGCAGATTGCTGAAGTTGCGGATGCAATGCGAGGTTCCGGCGGTCGAGTTGAGCCCGAACTGCGCGCCCAGGTTGAGCTGGGGTAGGGTCTGGTTTTCCGAAAACTTCACCTGCATCAGCGCGCCGCGGATCGCTTCGCGCATCCCCTCGAGCGATGGCCGATACTGGATGGCGGTCTCCAGCGCGACCTCTTCATTGGGGCTCGGCTCGTGCGCCGGGTTGGGCTTGTCGGTGGGCTCGATCTCCTGCGGCACGAAGGTCGATGCCGGATTCATCATCACGTCCTGGCGCAGCGCCGCGCGCGCGGCCCGCTGCGCCGCCTGCGCGGTGTAAACGTTGGCCGCCGAGGTGGCCTCGGCCGATTGCGCCTCCTGCAGATCGATCGGAGCGAGCGTGCCGACCTGGAGCGAAATCCGGTTCTGGCGCACGAGATCGCTGTTCAGCCTGAGCGCGTACTCGGCCACCTGCAGGTTCTCCTCCGCGAGCACGACGTTCCAGTAGTCAGCGCCGATGCGGAGCACGAAGTCCTCGACGTTCTGGAGCATGTTCCACTGCGATTCCTTTTGCGAGGACTCGGCGATGCGTACGTCAAGGGTGGCAAAGTTCCAGCCGAAGTTGCGCAAAAGCGGCTGCGAGACCGACAATGCGAGTTGCGGAACGTAGGACGGATTGATCGATGAGAAGCTCGAATTGGAGTACGCGCGCTCGTTGTCGAACGTCAGTCCCATGGTGCCGTTGGTCAGCGCCGATACCTTGTTAAGCCCGAAGTTCCAGTCGTACAGCTTGTTGGTGAACGCGCGGCTGCCCGTCACCTGGAACGGCGAACTGACCGGCACCACGCTCTTCATTGTGTCGCCCTCGCCCGTGAGCGACGGATCGAACGCGCCGTTGGCGATCTTGACCGACTCCTGGCTGGCCAGCGGATCGAGTTCGGCGACCTTGATGTTGGGATTGTTCTCGAGTCCGATATAAATCGCCTCCTTGAGCGAAAGCCCCCGCACCGTGTCGTCGCGCGTGCGCAGGAAGGACTGGCTGATGATGCTCTCGGGCGCCACCTGCTCGGTCGGCGACATCTGGCCGCTTAGGGTCGCGGGCAGCGAAAGCACGGACGCGCCGTGCTCGAAGGGCGCGGTCTGGCTTGACGGCGCGACCAGATCGGGCGCCAACGGCGCCGGCACCGGGATGACCTGCTGGTTGCGCGGGGTCGCGATCGGCGGCAGCTTGGGCACGCCGACGGCAAGTCCCGAAGCCGCCGCGGTCGGCATCGCGGCCGGCATCGGCGGGGTCTGCGCGAGCAGCGGCGAGGCCTGGCGCGCCAGCGCCGGCAGCATCAGGATCATGACGGAAAATATCTTGCGCGACATAAGCGTCCGGAACCTCCCTGAAAGGACTTCACTCGAGAAAAACTTCATCCAAAGACGAAACCGCAGGCAGGTGCGTTTCGTAAATCAATTCCGTCGAGCGAAATGAATACACAGGGCACTTTTGCCCAAACGCGGGGCGCTTGCAACGCAACCCCCGCTTCCGGATCATAGCGGCGCGCTCCATCGCCGCAGGGACGCGCGGGTGCGCGCGCGACATGCCGCGGCTTGTGGGATGAGAACTTGTTTTTCGGGATGAAATTGTTTCCGGGATGACAATTTTGAGAGGAATTTGTCCGGCCGCTCGCGTTGCAATCGCAACACTGCTTATGCTGACCTCGGTTGGCGGCGCCGCGCGCGCGCAACTGCCCCCGCCGCCCCCCGGGCCGCCCCCGCTCACGCAGCCTTCGGTGCCGGTCCTGCCCGGTGCGCCGTCGGTCCTGGTCGCTGTTCCGGCCGCCGTGGCGACGCCGCTGCAGACGCCGGTCGCGATTCCAACTCCGCAGCCGACTCCTGGCCCGCGACTGTTCAACTGCTCCTGCTTCACTACCGGGTCAGCCACGCAATGGTCGGGCTTCGTCAGCGCGTCGAACTATAGCGCAGCGCGCTCGGCGGCCTCTGGAGCCTGCTTCAGCTATCTCACGCGCGGGGCGCAATCGCCGTTTATTCAGCCGGGGCAATCCCCCGGACTTAACAGCACGGCGAACAACGAATCGCCGGGTACCGCTCCCTCGGGCTCATCCGCGAATCCCGCGCAGCCGCCCGGTACCGCAGCATCGACTTCACCCTCCAGTCAGCTCGAGAATTCGCCGTCGTTGACCGGCCAGACCGCGTGCAACCTTTGCGCCTGTAACTGACCCTTAAGGCCCACTGCCCGACTTCCAGGCGCGCTACTCGACTTGGTCGTCGGCCGGCGGCTGCGTGTTTTGATGCTGCCGGTCCTGGCTCTCCTGGTGATCGCCTGATTCGTACTTGTAGCTCTGGTACGCCAGGCTCGGGACCGCAAGCCACAGGCCTCCCTCGCACGCGGCGCTCATCGCGAGCAGCGCGACCAGCATAGCCGCCGCAGCCAGCTTCGAGCCGCCACCGACCGGGGTATTCACGCTCTTCGCTCCAATGGTTTCGCTGCGGATACTACGGACGCGCGGCGCCCTGCGCCGTGCTCGGCGCGCTCTGACTCGAGGGCTGCGATCCCGGCGCCGGCGCAGCCGAGGGCTGGCTATCGGCGGACTGCGGATAGGTGGTGCTGGGCCCGGCCATGGCGGGAAAGATCGTGTAGAGGCATCCCGCGCATACAGCCGCCGCGAGGATCGCAGCGGCTGCGATCGCTATCGGCGTCCATCCGGCGCTGCCGCTTTTGCCATCGATGCGTTCGCGGCCTTTCATTGTACCTCCCATCCTCGCCGAACCACGCTGCTCAATTTTCTCGTTGCTCCTCATGCGTTGCGCGCAACCCCAGGCGCTCCTCGATCGCGCGCAGCCGGCGCATCGCTGCCGGAAGCCGCGGGACAATCGCGGCCATCCGCCGCCAGATGCGCACGTCGACGGCCGGCGTGCCGCCGACCGTGGCTTCATCGGGAAGATCGTGCGGGATTCCCGACTGCGCGACCACGCGTACGCGGTCGCCGATCCGCGCATGGTCGGCCACGCCAACCTGTCCGCCGAACTGGCACCAGCGTCCGATCTTGACCGAGCCCGAGAGGCCGACCTGTGCGGAGAAGCGCGAATACTCGCCGACCTCGCAGTTGTGGCCGATGTGCACGTGGTTGTCGAGCTTGGCCCCGCGGCGAATCACGGTAGCGCCCATCGTCGCACGATCGATCGTCGTGAGCGCACCGATCTCGACGTCGTCTTCGATCGACACCGAGCCGACCTGTGGAATCCGCACCAGGCCGCCCGCGTGCTCGACGAAGCCGAACCCCTCGGCACCGATTACCGCGCCGTTGAGAATCGTCACCCGATTGCCGATCGTCACATTCTCGCGGATCGAGGCGCCGCTGTGGCAAACCAGACCGTCTCCGGCGCGCACCCCCGGGTAGATCGTGACGTGCGGGTGAATGACGGCGTCGCGGCCAATCGTCACGTCGGGGCCGATCACCGAGTAGGCCCCCACCGAGGCGCCTTCGCCCAGCTTCGCGCCGGATGCGACGCGTGCCGTCGGATCGATTCCCGAGGTGGGCCGGTACGGGGGAAAAAAAATCTCCAGCACACGGGCAAAGTCGGAATAGGGACTGTCGCTCAGAAGCACGGCGCATGGGGCGGCGTCAGCCAGTTCCGCGGGCACGATTGCACAGGAGGCGGCGGTGGTGCGCAACGCGTCGAGATACTTGGGTGCGGCGACGAAAATGATCGTCCCCGGTGCGGCGGCTTCCAGCGGCGCCGGCGACACTATTTCGGCCTCGCCGTTGCCGCGCAGGGCGAGCCCCAGCCTCGACGCGAGTTCCTTAAGTTTCATAGCTCAGCTCCCATCGCCGCCCCTTGCCAGGCAGAGTCGAGCGGGCGAACCAAGCGTAGCGGGTTTTTTCGGCCGATGCTTGCTCGGATCATCGCAAGCGGCGATGGGGTCAGGCGAAAATCTCGTACGCCTCGAGCGCCCCGGCGGCTTCCTCGGCAGCGATGTCGCGCAGGCAGTTGTAGTGTCCGAACCGGCAGGTGCGCTCCAGACAAGGACTGCACTCGAGCCCGCGATAGATGACGGTGCAATGCGCGCCCAGCGGGCCGGTGCGCCGCGGATTAGTCGAGCCGAAGATCGCCACGCTCGGCACGCCCAAAGCGCCCGCCAGATGCATGCATCCGGAGTCGTTGCCGACAAAGCCGTGGCACAGTGAGAGCAGCGCGATAAGTTCGCCCACGGTCGTCTCGGCGGCGGCGACGAGCACGGCGTTTTTGCACCGCTGCGCGATCTCCAGGCACCGGGTGCGATCGTCGATCCCGCCGACCAGCACGCATTCCGCGCCATGCCGCTCAGCCAAAAGATCGATCAGCGCGGCGTAGCGCTCAACCGGCCATTCCTTGGCCGGCCCGTAGGCCGCCACGGGCGCAAGCGCGATCAACCGGCGCTCCGGGCGCAAGCGGCGGTTGGCGAGCCACGCGCGTATCCGCTCGCGGCTCTGCTGGTTGACGTCGAGATGGTAGGCCTCGGCGTCGCCCTTCGCGCCAATCGTCTCAGCGACCATCGTGAGCCAGTGATGGACCTGGTGTGCGTTCTCGACCTCGGCGCGCGGCGCGACCTTGTGGGTCAGCATGAAGCTGCGGCGGTCGCCCGCATAGCCGGCGCGCCGCAGCACTCCGGCCATCGCCATCCACATCGCCGAGCGGAAGCTGTTGGGAAAAACCACCGCGAGATCGAAGTGCCCGGCGCGAATCCGCCTGATTATCGAAAGCTGGTCGCCAAGCCCGGTCAAGCCGCCGCGCACCCGATACCGAATAACCTCGTTGACCCACATCGCGCCGTCGAAGAAGCTGGCAAGCTCGCTGCGCACGAGCACGGCGAGATGCGCGCCGGGAAACGCGTCGTGAATCGCGTGCAGAGCCGGCCCGCTCATCACGAGGTCGCCGAGCCAGTTGACCGCCTTGACGATGATTCGATGAGGCCGCGGGGCAAGCAACGGGCGCAGATTGGGCGCCGGCGGGAGCCCGCCTTCCGACGACCACTCGGCCTCCAGCGCCGGCGGCAGGTTTGATTCGGGATCGGCCGTATCGAATAGCTGCGGCTTGCTCCTCGCCATCTTCGGATCCTACCCGGGCGCCGTGCAATGCCCGCGCCCTCCTCTCGCCGCCGCGCCGCGCTAGCTCGTCAGCGCCTCGATCAGCCCCTCGACGATCGCGTCGGCCTTGGCCCGCATTTCATCGTCGGTCGCGTCCTGGATCGGATGTGGCACGAAGATGCGCCGGACCTCCGGCAATCCGAGCGCGCGCGCCTGCGCCTCGGCCGCATCGACGAACGTCGACGACGCCACCACCACCGAAGGCTTGCCGTTCACTTCAAACCAGACGGAGTCGTGCACACTGCACGTTGTACACGACCCTCAATCGGCGAGCGCTTCGATGACGAAGTCGCTCTCCTCGGCGATCCTGCGGCGCAAGTCGTCGGGCGCCGGCTTGGCGAAAGTCGGTTTGCGATAGCGCTTAAGCGTAATGCCGGGCGCGCGCTCGGCGAGCCGCTGCTCGATCCGGTCGAGCAGGACGTCACCGCGCGGCTTGGCGATATCGAGCAGCGCCGCCACGCCGCGCAACTCCCGCGGACGCTGCGCGAGCGTGCGGCTTAGCGGTGCGCGTTCGTCGGTCGGGTCAACGATTCGAGTCATGGCACCTCCTCGATTTTCCGGCTCACGCTGATCGAGCCCATCGGTCCGCTGAACCATCCTCCGAACACGCTCGAAAACTTTCCCGCTTCGCCGCCGGCCACCATGATATTGATATTCTCGGCCTTGCGGAACTTGGGGATCCGCTGTTCGAGCTGTTCGGCAGTCGGATTGGCGAGCCCGAAATGCCTGAGCGCCATCCCTTCGCCCGCGTCGATGCCGGGCAAAAGCTCGCGGATCGGCCGCGCGCTCGCCTCCTGGATCCGATTGCGCACCTGCGCCTTGCTCCAGCCGTCGCGCGCGATGGTGTCGGCGTGCTCGGGCGAGATGACCAGCAGGATTTCGCCGTAGGCGTGGAGCTTGGGATGCCAGCAGCTCTCGAGCGCCATGCCGAGGCTCCCGGCAAGGGCGTGGGCGGTGCGCGAGAGCTGATCGACAATCAGCCGCGGCGCCGGCTCTAGTCCGAAGACCGTGACCACGCTGTCCTCGCGGCGAAACCCGCGCTCGACGTGGAGCGGCTCCCACGGGCTCCGCTCCTCCCATTCGGGATAGCAGGCGGTGTACTTGCCCGGGCCGCCAAGCGCCGTGCGTTCGATCTCGCCCGGGCGCGCACCGCCGACATTGCGCAACGCGAGCTTGACCGCGCGCCCGATCGTCGCGTTGGCGCGATTGCCCGAGCCGAGCACGCCGATTTTCATGTTCATCCCGAGCCGATGGCGGATCGGGCCGTTGACGACGATCGTCGGCGTGGCGCCGGCCGTCGTCGCCATCACGCCGTGAATATTGAACTCATCGGTGCAGACCGCTTCGAGCACCGCGATCACGACCGGCAGATACTCGGGCCGGCATCCGGCCATCACCGCGTTGGCCGCGACCTTCTCGATCGTGAGCGGCGCGAGGTTCGGCGGCACGGTCGCGATCACTTCCTGAGAATCGCGCCGCGTCCCTGCGAGCATCCGCATCACACGCTCGGGCGTGGGCGGGATCACGGGCAGACCGTCGGTGAGTCCGCGCTCGAACATGAATTCGAACGGGTCTTCCTCGGCGCCAAGCTCGATCTGCCGCGCGCGCAGAGGCGAGCCCGAGGCTTCGGCGGCGAGCCGCTCGGCCACGCCGGGCTCGACCGACTTCGAGCCGCATCCGGGGCGCGACTGCGGGTACGCGCTCCAGTCGATACGGAGCTCCGGGCCGCCGGCGAGGTGCGCGGCCTCGGAGATCACGCTTTGCCAGTCGGACTTGTCGAAGCCTTCGAAACGGCGGAGTTGAGCGCCGCCGGCGTCGGCGAGAACCACTGTCGGAACGATCTCGACGTTGAAGGCGTAGGAGAGTTTGAGGTCCGAGTCGTCGATCATCGGCACGTTAAGCTTGTGCCGCTCCAGCAGCCGGGCGTTGCCCGCCGCGTCCTGCCCGATCGCGAGCACGTCAAGCTCGCCCTGAAACGCCACCGCCGCCGCCTCGATAAGCGGCATCGTCATCCCGCACGTCGGGCAATCCTCCTTGACGAAGCAGAGCAGCGCTGGATGGTCGGGAAAAGAAAACGTCCAGCCGTGCTGATCGACGCGAGAGAAGCTCGGCAGCGATTCCGGCATTTTCAGCCCGCCCTCCGCATCACGCGCTAGTGCTTGCCCACCACGAAGGCGCAGCTGGTCGTGCCGCTCCCGCCGATATTCAGCATCGCGAAGCGTTCCGCGCCTTCGACCTGGTAGTCGCCCGCCGCGCCGCTCACCTGGCGCCAGCAATCGAGCATCTGGCGCACGCCGGTGCCGCCGACCGGATGGCCCACGCCGATAAGTCCGCCGCTCGGATTGATCGGGATCTTGCCGCCCATCTCGATCGCGCCTTCCTCGATCGCCTTCCACGACTCTCCGGGTTTGGTGATGCCGAAATGATCGATCGCCATGTATTCCGAGGTCGTGAAGCAATCGTGCGTCTCGATCCCCGAGACCTCCGCCACGCCGGAGAGGCCGGCGCGGCGAAAGGCGTCGACGATAGCCTCGCGTGTATGCGGCAGCACGTAGAGGTCCTCGCGGCTTTCGGCGATCTTCTTGTCGAACTCGATCCGCGCCGTGTGATGGCCCCAGCCGAGGATACGCGGAAGATCCTCGAGCTTCAGATTGCGCCGCTTCGCGTACTCGGCGGCGAATTTCTCCGAAGCCAGGAACAGCACCGCGACGCCGTCGGTCACCTGCGAGCAATCGCGCACCCTGATGCGGCCCGCGATCGGCTGCTCGAATTTCTTCGCCTGCTGCGCGTCGGTCTCGGCGTTGGGCCAGCCGCGCGTCTGCGCGAGAGGGTTGTGCCGCGCGTTGGCGAAGTTGATCGACGAGATGCGTGCCAGGTACTCGTCCTTGAGTCCGTAGCGCCGGTCGTATTCGTCGCCGAGACGCCCAAAAAGCGCCGGGAAAGGATAGGCGACGCCCTTGCACTCGCGCTCGTACCATCCAGCGGTGCCGAGGAAGTCGCCGCCGGTCGCGGAATCGACCGTTTTCATCTGCTCCAGACCGACCACCCCGGCGACGTCGTAATGACCCGCTTCGATATCGGCCGCGGCGGCGAGAATCGCGATCGAACCGGAGGCGCAGGCGGCCTCGTGACGGGAGGTCGGCAATCCCGAGAATTGCGGATCGATCTCGAGAAAAAAGGCGTTCAGCTGGCCTTGCTTGCCGTAGAGCTCGGCAGCGAAGTTGCCCACGTGCGCGGTCTGGATGTCGCGCGGCTCGATTCGCGCCTGCTCCATCGCGCCGCCAACTGTCTCGCGCATCACCTCGGTGAAATGCTTACCCTCTTTGTTCCAGTTGCGCGCGAAGTCGCTCTGTCCGCCGCCTAGGATATAGACGCTCTGTGAGTTGGCCATCGTTGATCTCCTTAGCTGAGTCGCGCCGCGCAATAGCCGAGGGCGGCGGGGCGTAAATGGCGCTGTCGAATATGATGTAGGAGCCCTCGGTCGTCTGGCCCCCTACGTTAGCGCACGCTCCGCCGTAAGCGCCACAGGTGGCGGCGACGGGAACTCGCACGTCGCGCCTTTGCCGTAAGTCTGGCGCGAGCCTATAATCGTCTGCGCGGGAGAGCGGAAGGTCACAAGCGAAACCCACCTGGAAAGGGAGCCGGCAATGAAACTGATATCGCTTAAAGGATTGGCCGCGATGGTGTTGGTTGGTGTTTTGGGAACGAGCGGCTACGTGCTGGCCAGCCGTATCGCCGATACGCCCGCCTGCTGCCAGAGCAAGCAGGCCTGCTGTCCGTCGCAGGCGTGCTGCAAGGGCGGCAGCAATGGCGCGCAATGCCCGATGCACATGCATCAGCATGCCTAGTCGCCAGGGCAACGCACAAATTCAGCCTCGAGACTGTTGATAAGCCTGTCGAGAGCCTGTGAACGATTGTTCGCGGACGGCTGCGCGCAAATTTGTCCAACGCTTTAAGTTTCGATGGCTTCCGTATCCAAGCTCTTGAAATATCGACAAAAATGCTCCATCCACCGCTCCTATGGCTCGTACCACTCGCGGCCGTCGGCGCGAATCAAATCGTCGGCCGCCTTGGGTCCCCAGGTCCCGGCCGCATACGGCTCGAGCGGAATTCCCGGGTCCGCCTGCCATCGATCGAGAATCCCCTGCACGAATTCCCACGATCGCTGGACGAACCGCGAACCGAGAAACAACGTATGGTCGCCCGCCATCACGTCGAGCAGCAGACGCTCGTAGGCGTCGGGCGAATCGTTGCCGAACTCCGCCGCATAGGAAAGATCCATCCGCACCGGCTGAATCGAAATATCCAGGCCGGGCCGCTTGGCCAGCACCTCGAGTGAAAACCCCTCGTCGGGCTGGATTCGGATCGCAAGCACGTCGGGCGAAAGCGAAACCCGACGGTTGAACAGAATATCGGGCACGCGCCGGAACTGGACGAAGATGGTGCTGGCGCGCCGCGGCAGCCGCTTGCCCGTGCGCAGATAGAAGGGCACTCCCGCCCATCGCCAGTTATCCACCAGAGCTTTCATTGCGACAAACGTCTCGGTGCGCGAAGTCTCGCGGATGCCCTCCTCCTGCAGGTAGCCGGGGACGCGTTTGCCACCCATCTCGCCCGCGGCGTACTGGCCGCGCACGACCAGCTTGCCGACGTCTTCGGGTTCGTAGGGCCGCAGTGAACGGATGACGTTAACCTTGGCGTCGCGGACCGCGTCGGCGGCGAGCGACACCGGCGGTTCCATCCCGGTGAGCGACATCACCTGCAGCATGTGATTCTGCATCATGTCGCGGAGCGCGCCGGCGCCGTCGTAGTACATCGCGCGCGTTCCCAGACCCTCCTCCTCGGACACGGTTATCTGGACGTGATCGACGCGGCGATTGTTCCAGATCTCCTCGAAGATGCTGTTCGCGAAGCGCAGCACCATCAGGTTCTGAACCGTCTCCTTGCCGAGGTAGTGGTCGATGCGGAAGATTTGGCTCTCGTCGAAGAACCTGCGCATCGAGCTGATGATCTGCAGGGCGCTGTGCAAGTCGTGGCCGATCGGCTTCTCGACCACGATCCGGCTGAAATAGGGCGACTCGGGCGGCACGATCAGCCCGGCCTCGTGGAGTTTTTCGACCGTCTCGTTGATCGCTTCAGGCGGCATCGAGAGATAGTAGATGCGGTTCGGCGGGAGCTCGCGCTCTTTTTCGATTTCCTCCAGGCGGCGCTTAAGACGCGTGAACCCGTCAGGGCGGTCCATCCCCGAGAGATAGTCCAGGTTGCGCGCGAAGCGCTGCCAGCAGGCCTCGTCGATCTTGAGGTGCGAGTAGCGCTCGGCCGCCTCGCGCGCCTTGCTGCGAAACGCCTCGGGCGTCATCTCGCGGCGCGCGAAGCCCAGGATGGCGCTCTTGGGCGGGATCGCGTTCTGGCCGCAATGCTCGAGATTGTAAAGCGCGGGCAGCAGCTTGCGCGCGGCAAGGTCGCCCGAGGCGCCGAAGATTACGATCGTGCAGGGCGGAACGGGATGCGTCTCGGCAATAGTCCAAGTCCGGCTCATAGACGTTAATTCCTTTCCTGAATCGCCAGATCCGTGGCTACATTTTGCCCTGCTCTCCCGGCACCGAGGTTGCCTCTTCGATGTCGCGGAGTTTGAAGGGTCTCCAACCCATGCTAGCCTTGAACGGCGACGCAAAGGAAACGAGAGAGAATGGGCACGAGACAGCTTTTCCGCCGCACGGCCGAATCAATCAGGCCGCAATGCTTCGTCGCAATGCTTCGTTTCGTAAGGACAGGAAGTGACGCATGAGCGGCGCGCTCGCGGCGAGTTCAACCGCACAATCAGCCGAACGATCGATGACCAAATGGCTGCCGGTAGCGCTCTGGGCGTTGATCATCTTCTGCTTCTCGACTTCGTACTTCTCGGCTGAGAACACTTCGAGAATAATCGATCCGATCCTGCGCTTTTTGATGCCCGGCGCCAGCGCGGCAACGATCTCGCTCGGGCATGACCTGGTGCGCAAGGCCGCGCACTTCGTCAACTACGCGATCCTGTTCTGGCTGCTCGTCAGCGGGCCACTGCGCGAACGCCCCTACTTTGCCTTCGGCCTGTGTGTGATATACGCGCTTCTTGACGAAGGCCATCAGCTGTTCGTGCCCAACCGCGGCCCGTCGCTCTACGACGTGGCGCTGGACTCGACCGGCGCGCTCTTCAGCCGCTGCCTGCATGGAGCGGTGATCGAAATCGCCTAGGCTCCCGGCTCCTCGAGCGACGCGGTAATTCGATCGACGCGGCCGTAGAACTCGCGCAGGCGTGGCAGTTCGTGCGGGATCTTGAGCACGCCCGAAAGCGCGAGGAAGTGCAACTGGCCGTAAAGGGCGAAATCGGCAAGCCCCGGCCCGCCGAACAAAAACGCGCCGTGCTCGAGCGCCATCTCGAACGGCTCCAGCACCTCGCGCGCGCGGACCAGGTTGGCCTCGTGCTCGCGCTCCATCCGGTCGCAGAATCCGGCGCCGTACTTGCGATCGCGAATGAAGCGAAACATCGCGAGCCGGTCGGCGCCCTGGCGGGCAAAGTATCGTTCCTCGTCGGGAACCGCGGTGCAAAATAGCGCCTCTTCGACTCCGCTGTCGATATAGCGGGTGAGCGCCAGATGCAGGCCGCGGCTGCGCGCCGGCAGAATCGTCGGCTCGGGAACGAGCGCCTCCAGGCGCATCGCAATCCGGTCGGAATCGACTATCGACTCGTTCGCGCCCGCGCCGCCTACGTCCTCGAGCCTCAGCGCCGGAACCATGATTTGGCCCGAAGCGGCGATCAATTCCTTGCGCTCGATATAATCGACCTCGACGATCTGATAATCGACGCCCTTGTAATCGAGAATCTTGCGCACCTTGGAGCAGAAGGGACTGGTAGCGAACTGGTAGAGCGTGGCCTTCATTGTTTGCGTCCCGATTCCATCTTTTCGGCGCGACCCCGCCGCGCCTGTTTTCGCACCGGCCGTCAGTCCGTCAGCGCTTGAGCATCTGCGCCATCGTGGCGGCGTTCATCACGCCGAAGTTGCTGTAACAGTTATTGAAGATAACGCTCGCGCGGCGCACGCCGGTAAGCGATTTCAACCGCTCGGCCCACGGCGCCAGCTCGGCCTCCGCATAGAGATACTTGAAGCGCTCGGCGGCGCCGCCGCCGCGCTTGTACCAGTTTTCGCGGTTGCGGCCGTGGAAGCGCACGTACGCCTCCGGGCCGGTGACCGCGAACACAGACTCCACGGTGCCAGGCGGCGTGTCGATCGAAACGAAAGTGAGGCCGTGGCGCTCGAGAAAGCGGAGCGTCGGGGCGCGCTCTGCGCCCTCGAACCAGCTGTTGTGGCGGAACTCGATCGCGATCGCCGCGCCGGGCATCCGCTCCTTGAGCCCGGCGATATAGTCGAGGTTGGACGGGCGCGCGGTGAAGTACGGGGGGAACTGGAACAGCAGATGGCCGAGCTTGCCCGCGGCGCGGAGCGGTTCGAGTGCGCTCCAGAACATCCCGAACGCCATCTCCAGCGTCTCGCGCGGCGGATGGCGCAGGCGCGCCGCCCCGCCCTCGTCCGCCGGCAGGATCTCCTTCAGCGCGATCGGCAACCGCGCCGTGTCCACCGGATGCTGCGTCAGCATCGCGAAGGCCTTGATGTTGAAGACAAAGCCGGGCGGCGTGCGCTCGGCCCAAAGCTCGGCGTTACGCTCCGAGACCAGCGCATAGTAGGTGGAGTCGACTTCGACCGTGTTGAATTGCGAGGCATAGAAGCGCAGGCGATCTTCGGCGGTCTTGAGCGACGGCGGATAGAAGATGTCCGACTTCACCAGCGTCGGATCGGTCCACGACGCGGTACCGACGAGGAATTGCGGCTGCGGCGGCATACCGGGCGAGGTTAGCACAGACCTGCACGGACGCGTGGCGGCTTGCACGGCGTTGACGCGCCGTCCAGGCATCCGCACGCCGCTTCGCCCTCAGGCGAACATGTTCACCGCTTCGAGCCCTTGTCCAAGCGTCGATTTGAAAATCTCGAAGAGCTTGTCGATGTCCCACGGGCCGTCGCTGATGATCGTGCGGTCCATCTTCATGTGCGTATAGCGCGAGATCCGGTAACCCGACGCGCCGAAGCACTGCCCGGTCACTTCGGCCGCCTGGTCGCTCGCCAGATAGACGATTATCGGCGCGACGTTGGCCGGGTCGCGCGGCGTGCCCTCGGCGCTCTCGCTCGCCGCAAGCCCGCTCGCACCCGGCATCCGGCCGGCCGGAATCGAGTCGGTCATGCGGGTCGCCGCGCCGGGCATGATCGCGTTGACCGTCACGCCGTACTTCTGCATCGAGACCGCGCAACTGTAGGTAAGCCCGAGGATGCCCGCCTTAGCCGCGCCGTAGTTGGGCTGGCCGGGGCTGCCGAGCGCGGAATTCGAGGAGAAGTTGATGATGCGTCCGGTTTTGCGCTCGCGCATATGAGCGCTGGCCGGACGGATTGTGCAGTAGTGGCCCTTCAGATGGACGCGGATAACGTCGTCCCACTCCTGCTCGCTCATGTTGAAGATCATTCGGTCGCGCAGGATGCCCGCGACGTTGACCAGGATGTCAAGTTTGCCGAATTCCTTGATCGCCTGGTTGACCAGGCCCTCGCCGCCCGCGACGCTCGCGATATCCATGTGATTGGCAACCGCCCTGCCGCCTGCAGCCACGATCTCCTTGACCACCTCGTCCGCGGGCGAAACGGTTTCCTTCTGTCCGCCAAGACTCACGCCGAGGTCGTTGACCACGACCGCGGCGCCCTGGGCGGCCAGCGCCCGCGCCACTCCGCGGCCGATCCCGCGTCCGCCGCCGGTGACGGCGGCAACCTTACCGTCAAGTTTGCCCATCGCAATACCTCGATTTGGTCGATTTGGTCTTCGGAAAAACTGAATCGCTTATAGCGCAAATCTTCGCCGGCGGAACAGTCCCGCGCCGCATCGTCGGACGGGCCGGCGCGGGCGCCGGGGAATCGCGCGAAGCCGTTCTAGTTGGACAGGTGGAATTCGGTGATCGCGCCAGCGGGCGTGAAACGGGCGATCTTTCCCGTCGGCTCGGTGAAGTAGAGATTTCCGTCCTTGCCTGCCGCGATAAAGGCCGGAATCGCCGTCGGCGGAAGCGTGAAAACATCGATCGGAGTCCCGGGCGAACTGCCTGGACGCAGGCGGCAAATCGCATGCGACCTCGGGACCGTGATCCAGATACTGCCATCGCCCCCCGCGACGATATCGAGCGCGGGTCCTTCTACCGGCAACACCATCTCGGTCACCTGCCCCTGCGGAGTGACCATGCCGATCCGGCTCGCCGCAAGTTCGGTGAAATAGACATTGCCGTCGCTGCTCACGGCGACGCTGTTCGGATGGCTATGCGGGACCGGCAGCTGAAACTCGGTGATCGCAGCCTTGTCGGAGTTTGATGCCAGATCGATTCGACCGATGCGGTTGCCCGAGTTCTCGGCGAACCAGAGGCTGCCGTCGGGGGCCGCAGCGATTCCTGCCGGTCCACCGCCTTGCGGCAGCGAAAACTCCTTGAAGCCGTGGCTGCCCAGCGTGGGACGGTCGGCTCCCGGCGTGACGAAGATGGCGATCTGGTCGGCGGCGTGCTCGGTAAACCAGATCGAGCCGTCGGGCGTTGCCACGATACTCGCGGGCCCGCTCCTGTACACGGGCAGCGGAAAGTAGTCTGCCTTGCTGTCATTGGGAAAGAGGCGTCCGAGGCGATTGCCCTGCGGATCGGTGAACCAGACCGCGCCGTCGCGCGCCACGGTCAGCCGCTCCGGAAAGCCGTCTGGATCGAGGTCCATGCGCCGAAACGCGCCGCCGTACCGCATCTGGAGCAGCGCCGGAGCGCTGTACTGCGTAAACCACAGGCCGTCCGCGCTCGCCGCGATCGCATACGGAGCGTGGATTCCGAGGCGGCCGGTCGGAGGATGGGCAAACGCGGGCGTCGTGGTGTCGCGGCCGGCCTCGACCCGGTTGCCAAGCTGATTCATCGCGGCCTGCGGCGGCGCCGTCGCGCATCCAGAGGCGGCGAACGCGAGCGCGAGCGTCAGGAGCAGCGCGCCTGCCCCGAGCATTCTATCGGCGCTGTCGGTGTGGCGGCTAATGATTCACGTCTCGTCGGTGGCAAACCAGTACGCTGACAGGTAACCGACCATCACCGCAACCGATTTGCTTTCCGCGACCAGCACCACGAATGCTATCGGAAAGCGCGGATCGAGGAAGAGCAGCCCGCCGAAAGCGAACACGCTGAGGAAATAGCTCAGCATCGCTGCCCATACCGTGCGGTCGCTGACGCGATCTGAAACTCCGGCCGACGCGATCAACGCGAACGGAACGAACAGCAGCGTGTTGTAATTCAGCCATGAGACGGGAAGCACCTCGATCGACGTAACCGTCCACAAGGCGAACAGGCGCCAATCGCGATCGGGCGCGGCCCCGCGCGTGAGCGTGGCTTTAAGGGTGAACGCCATGATCGCAAGCGAAGCACCATACCCCAAAATATGCGCGAAGCGATCGCCCGCGGGTCCGAGCTTCCATCCGTTGAGATAGAAGCATATGCGCCAGATGAACGAAGCGGGCGCGGTATTCCATCCAAGCCTCAGGAATTCGCGATCCACGCCAGTCGAAAGCATCCCGTGCGGGAAATCCAGGATCACGTTCCATCCGATCGCCGCCGCGGAAACGGCGATCCCCAGAATGCCACCGGCCGCCATGAAGGCCAGCGCGCGCCATTTACGCGTGAGCAGCAAATAGAGACCGAGCAGGGCCGGATAGCCGCGCACGAGCGTCAACGCTGCGAGCATCAGGCCCGCGAGACCTTCACGCCCTCTCGCGAGCCATCGGATGCTCAACGCGAGCCCCAGAATCACGAGCAACTGGCTCTGCGCGGTCACGAAGAGATCGATGAGCGGTGGATAGATCAGGGCGAGCGCGATCATCAAGCAGGCGTCCATCGGCCTGAGCCCGCTTGCGGGGCCGAGCAAAACGTAAAAGGCCGCTATCAGGGCCGCAAAGTTGATCGCGATCCAAGTCCAGTACGCCTGCGTCAGCGGCAGCGCCGCTAGCTCCTTCAGAATCAGGAGAAAGATCGGCGTTTCCGGGATGATCTGATCCTGCTGGTTGGTCTTGGTATGCAGTCCGAATTGAGCGCCGGCGGCGACGAGAGAACTGCGATAGGGATTCTCGCCCTGCCGCATGATCGTGCCGGCGGCATAGTAGTCGGCAAAGTCTTCTTCGTGGATTCTGCCCGGTAGCGCGGCGGCCGTTCGGTAAACCTGAATCAAGGCGGCAAGACAGAGAAACGCCACCATCAGCGGATGGCGTATCGCGGCGAGGATTCCTTCGATCGTCAGCGCGGGCCGCCGCACACTCTGCGCGGACGAGGCGGGCTCGCGATGGGCATCCGCCTCCTGCGGATGTGGCTCAGCGATGCTCATCAACCTTCCCCAACTCCACCACCACCGTCGCGCGGGCGCTGGCGCGCCGCTGCGCGCGGTCAGCTCAGGTTATTCGCCCGGGAAACCAGGAGCGAACAGTCGCGAGCGACGCCGCGTGCGCCATCCTCGCCGGCCCGGAATCCCCTTATGCCGAGGGCGCGGCAACGCCGAATTTGGTGTCCGCCCGGCGCGTTTCGACATACCATTGGACCGTGCGCCGCAATCCCTCCTCGAAATCGGTGGCGGCCCTGAAATTGAATTCGCGCTCGGCGCGCGAGACGTCCAGGCATCGCCGCGGCTGGCCGTCGGGCTTGGTCGGATCCCACACGATCTGGCCTTTGAAGCCGGTAAGGCGTGCGATGAGCCCGGCCAGGTCGCGAATGGTTATTTCGCGGCCCGCCCCAAGGTTTACCGGCTCCTCGCCGTTGTAGTGGCTCGCGGCGAGCACGATCGCGCGCGCGCA
Source organism: Candidatus Binataceae bacterium (assembly GCA_035500095.1). Classification (NCBI taxonomy): domain Bacteria; phylum Candidatus Binatota; class Binatia (SeqCode); order Binatales (SeqCode); family Binataceae (SeqCode); species Binataceae bacterium (SeqCode). The sequence continues at coordinate 51,131 of DATJXN010000129.1, read as the reverse complement.
GTCTTCGACGTAGAGGAATTCGCGGCTGGCAGAACCGGTGCCCCACACTTCGATTCGCGGCGCGCCGCACTCAATCGCGTCAACGCACTTCTTGATCAAAGCCGGGATCACGTGGGAGCGGGCGGGATCGAACGTGTCGCGCGGCCCGTAAAGGTTGACCGGCAGGAGGTAGATAGCGTTGAAGCCATATTGCTGGCGATAGGCCTGGGCCTGCACCAGCAGCATTTTCTTCGCGAGCCCATACGGCGCATTGGTCTCTTCGGGATAACCGATCCAGAGGTCATCTTCGCGAAAGGGCACCGGCGTGAACTTGGGATAGGCGCACACCGTACCGATAGCGACGAATTTGTCGACGCCGCCAAGCCGCGCCTGCTCCATCAATTCGACGCCCATGATGAGATTCTCGTAGAAGAAGCGGCCGGCGTTCTCTCGATTGGCGCCGATTCCGCCGACGACGGCCGCGAGATGAATGATCATTTGCGGCCGCGCCTGACCGATCAGGGCTTTGATCGCCTGCGGCTGGCGAAGGTCGAACTCGCTGGAGCGCGGCGCGATTATATTGCTGAACCCCGTACGCTTCAGCTCTTCGATCACGAAACTGCCGAGAAATCCCGCACCGCCGGTGACCAGGATGCGCGCTTCACGCGCATATCCCGTTGACCGATCTGCCATTTACTCCCGCCCTCCGCCTTTTCGCGCCCGCCTGCGGCCGTCACTGCAGGACGGTCCGGGTTCGGGCGCGGCTGTAAATCTATTACAGGAATGCGGCGCGGGCATGAAGCGGGGGCCGCCCGGATAGACTCACACGAATTTCATCCGCCGCAGCGCGAAAGCAAACATCCTGAGCAGCAGCAACCCGTGCGTCCAGCGCTGGATATTCGTCTGGCCATAGGTTCGTTCATGGTAGCGCACCGGCAGGTCGACGATCTTGAGATCCAGCTTGGCGGCGCCGAAGATCAGATCGAAATCGCCGAACGGATCGAAGTCGCCGAAATAGGCGCGATTCGCGGCGATCGTCTCGTAGTCGGTCCGGCTCAGCACCTTGGTCCCGCAAAGCGTATCCTTGACGTTCTGACCGAGCAGCCACGAGAACGCCAGGCTGAAGAACTTGTTGCCGAGGAAATTCAGAAAGCGCATCGCCTGCTTCTCCATCGGATAGACGAAGCGCACGCCGTTGATAAATTCGCCGCGTCCCGAGCGCAGCGCGCGATAAAAGCGCGGCAAATCCTCCGGCGGCACGGTCAGATCGGCGTCGAGGATCATCAGCACCTCGCCCGCGGCCTCGGCAAACCCCAGGCGCACCGCATCGCCCTTGCCCTTGCCGCCCTGCCGCATCAGCCGCATCCGGCGTTCCGGATGGCGCGCGATCGCCGCCTCGATCGCGGCGTAAGTGTCGTCGCGCGAGTGGCCTTCGACGAAAACGATCTCGGTGCCCGCGCCCATCTCGGGCACGCGACGGAGGATGTTCTCGATGTTGCCGGCTTCATTGCGCGCCGGGACGATCACGCTGACCACAGGCTCGGGACCGCGCGGCTCGGTTACGGTCCCGGGCGCCGGACGGGCAACAATAAAATTGGTGAGCGCCAGGTGGCGCAGCGGCCACAGTTTCACCAAGAAGCGGTTGCAGAGCGGCCCGAGCACCGGGACCGCGGCAGGAAAAAGAACTTCCTGCCACTGACGGATCACCTCGAAGCCGCCGAGCGCGAGCATGTTGTCCAGGTCCTCGAGCGTCAGCCAGTTCTGTTGCACCGGCTCGTTGGCGAGTTTCAGGCGCGCCGCGATCCCCAGCGGCAGCGTCCACAGCCGGCTGTAGGTGTTGATGATGACGCGCGTCGCCGGCGTGCAGAGCGGAGCGATCCGCTCGATCGTCGTCTGCACGTCCCAGAGATCGTTGACCAGGTCGGAAAGGATGACGTAGTCGAACTTGCCCTTGAGGCTCAGCCGATCGACCTCGCACTGTACGAAGCGGAGCTGAGGATGCTTGCTCACAGCGCGCTTGAGCATCTCGGGCGAAAAATCGACGCCGACGCCCAGCGAGGGCTCGAGCGCGGCCAGCAGGTCGCCCGTGCCGGACCCAAGCTCCAGCACACGGCTTCGCGGAGGAACGAGATAGCGATAGATATCGGCGAGCCGCCGATAGTAAGCAGCGCTTGCCGGTTTGCGGACGTAACCGTTCCAGAACCTGATGCGTTCCGCGTGGTAGCGCGCTAACAATGACGCTTCTTTGCCATTCGCCTGCGGCGGCGCGCCCTCATGCCGAAGCTCCGGATCTTGCCGTGCTGCCCCCATAGTCCTGAGTATCCGTCTCTTTGGTGCGCGCCGGATCGTGCGGCCCTGCCGTTTTTACCGGCGGCGGCGAATCGATCCCGGTTAACATGCCATCAGCCGGCCCGCAATGCGATGCGGCCCGGGCGCTCGCGCGAGGCGCCCGCGTCAGACTGCGGTGCGAGCGGGCTGCGCCTCGCCGATTGAATCGGCCGCCTGCGAAGCTCGCGATTCGGCCATCAATCGATCGGCTGCATCCGAATCGGTCGTGAACCAGTAGAGCGACAGGTACGCCGTCAGCGCCACCGGCGAGGCTCCGACGCGCCACAGCAGCGTGTTCGGATGCAGGGCGAGCTCTTGCGAGTGCATATCGACCCCGCTGAAGTAGAGCCACGCCAGCGTGTAGCACGCAACGCCCGCCCAGAGAGCGCGCGCGCTGGTCCGGTCGTTGGCCGCCGCGGCGCTCAGCCTGACCATCGGAATCGCGAGCAGCACCAGGTAGTAGAACCATGAGGTGGGTGAGCTCAGAATCGCAGTCATCATCCACAGCACGAAAAGCCGGCCGTCGGGATCGCCATCCGCGGGCCGCGATACTGTAGCTTTTATCGCGAGGCCGAGCAGAACCAGTTCAGCCCCTAGCGTGGTGATTTTCTGCGCCCATCCAAGCGTGGTTCCCAGATGGAGCCCGAAGAAGTACCAGAACATCCGCGCTATCGTCGGACCAAGTGCGATATTGCCCGGCAGCGCCTCCCGCCACTGTTCGGTCAGATAAGTCGGCGCCAGCACGAAGCTCATCGTGCTGCCGACCCCCGCCAGCGCGAGCGTCAGCAATCCGCCGACGGCCAGTCCAAGGATCGTGTATCCGACGGCGCGCCATCGCTTCATCAGCGCCAGGTAAGCGATCAGCAGTAGCGGGAACGCGCGCAACAGAGCTGCGACCGCCAGCATCAACCCCGCCGCGGCGTCCCTCCCGCGCTCCAGCCATCGCAGCATCAGCACGAACATCAGCAGAACCAGCATCTTGTTCTGGCCCCAGGCCAGATGCTCGATCACGGGCGGAAAGAGCAGTATCACCGCGGCGAGCGCCAACGCCGGATCGCGGCCTAGACCTGGCGTCCATCGAAAAAGCAGGATGAGCGCGAGCAGGAACGAGGCCGCGTTGATCGCGGTCCACACATAAAAACCCGGCCGCGGCGCGAGCAGCGTCAGCGGCACGAAGCACATCACGAAGGTCGGTGGATCGGTCGCGTGGTTGATCTTGTCCAGCTCGAAACCGAGCGAACGGGCGAGCGGCGTCAGGTCGGTCGTGTAGGGATTCATCCCTTCGCGCATCGCGAGCGCCGAACTGTAGTAGATGCTGTAATCCCACTTGTTGGCGCGTCCGGGCAACGCGGCAATTAGGATCACCACCTCAATTGCTACCGCCGCCCACAGCGGCACCAGCAGCACTCTGCGAAGCAGCGAGCTAGGCTGCGACTCTGCTTGTTCGGTGGATATGACGGCCCCATCCTCCCCTTCGCAATTTCCATCCCTCACCCGCCGCGTTCCGAAGACGCAGGCGTGCCAGAGTTACCTGGACGATGATTACTGACCCGCGCGGCGGACGCAATCAGGCGCTCAAGCACAGTCTGAGGTGGTTTGGAGCGGCCTATCTTCCCGCTATCTTCCTGCCCGAACGGCCATATTCCGGAGCTTTTCGATGCGTGCGGCAAATGCCGGATCGCGGCGGACGTCCTCTATCGCGACCGGAAGGCGCCAGGACCAGTTCGCCGCCCCCACCGTGCCGGGGAAATTGATCCGCTCGCGCCATCCGAAGAGATCCTGAATCGGAATGATCACGATCCGCGAGGGCGATGCGTATAGGGCAGTCAGTATCGCGTCGAGCACCCTGCTGATCGCGACGGGGGCGTCGCTCGCGCCCGCGGGCGCAAGCGCGAGCATCCGCAGCATCCGCGTGCGCTCCTCCGGCGGCGCCGTGTCCCACCATTCGGCCAGCGTGTCGGTGTCATGCGTCCCGGTGGTGGCAAGCGAAAGCTCGGGATAGCTCGCCGGCGCGACGAAGGCCTCCGTCGGCGTACCCTCGTCGGTCTTCTCCCAGCGCATCACCTTGTATCCCGGCACGCCCAGGGCGCTCAGCGAGGCGCGGACGAACGGCGGTATCACGCCGAGATCCTCGGCGACGACGATCATCGCGCCCGCCTCGTCGAGAATCGCGTTCATCACCGCCCCGCCCTGCGCGCGCTGCTCGGGCTCGGCCGCCGGCCAGAAGGCGCCGTGCGATCCGGGCGCGAGGCCGAACGAAAAGGTGCGATAGAGCCCGACGACATGATCGACGCGGATGAAATCGTAAAGTTCGCGCGCATGCCGGATCCGTTTTCGCAGCAGGTCGAACCCGCTCGCGCGAATCCGCTCCCAGCGCGGCGCCGGCAGGCCCCATCGTTGACCCTGCGGATTGAAGCCGTCGGGTGGCGCGCCTACTGAGCGTCCGAGATCGAACAGCTCCTGGTTGGCCCACACGTCCGCACTGTCGCGCCCGGGCGAAAAAGCAAGGTCGCCACCGAGCATCACGCCGGCCGCGCGCGCTCGCGCGCGCGCCTCGGTCCACTGGCGATGTGCCAGGAACTGCCAGTACACGTATCTGTCGATCGCCTGCGCAAGCTCCGCCCTGGCGCGCGCGAGCGCGGCGGGGTCGCGCCTTCGCAGTTCTTGCGGCCATGCCTCCCACGGAGCGAAGGCGAACCGATCCTTGAGCGCGCGAAAGAGCGCGTAGTCGCCGAGCCATCCGCGATGGCGCGCCGCGAACTCCGCGACTGTCTCCCGCTCGCTGCCCTGCACCGTGAAATGAACGAACGCGGCCTCGAGCACTTCGCGCCGCGCCGCGCGAATCGTCAGGCGATCGCTCAATGGCACGCGGGCGAGCGCGCGGCGCACATGGTCCATCCTCTCCCGCCCGACGCCCGCCAGTCCGCCGAGGCCGACGTAAATCGGATCGATCGCGAACAGGCTGAGCGCAGTGTAAGGGCTCGCTTCTCCGGGCGAGGTCTCGTCGAGCGGCAGCAGCAGTATCGCGCGATGACGCATCGCCGCCGCAAGCTCGACCATTGCGCCGAGCGCCGCGATATCACCGATTCCGGCGTCCTCGCGCGCGCGCAGCGAAAACAGCGGCACCATCACGCCGGCTACGCGCTCGATTGCGGGTCGCGAATTCACGGCTGCGGGCGGGAGCGGCTCAGATCACATAGCCGCCGTTGGGACTGATCACCTGTCCGACCATGAACGATGCATCGTCGCCGGCGAGGTAAAGCGCGGCGGCGGCGATGTCGCGCGGCTCGCCGAAACGCCCGGCCGGCGTCCGCGCGATCGCAATTTGCCTCAACTCTGGCCCAAGCGGCGCGGTCATCGGCGTCTCGATAAAGCCGGGCGCGATGCAGTTGACCAGGATGCCGGCGCGGACAACCTCGCGCGCGACGCACTTGGTGAACGAGATTATCCCGCCCTTGGCGGCGCCGTAGTCGGCGGCCATCTCGATGCCGGTCAGGCCGACGATCGAACCGAGGTTGATGATCCGGCCGGACTTCCTGGGAAGCATGACCTTGAGCGCTTCACGCGTGCAGTAGAAAGTCGCGTCGAGGTGGGTGGCGATCATTTTGTGCCAGTCCTCGTCGCTCTTTTCGGCGGTGGGAGTCGCTTCGCTGCCGGGGCGCACGCGGCCGATACCGGCGTTGTTGATCAGCACGTCGATGGTGCCGAAGGCCGCGACGAAGTCGGCGAAGATCTTCCTGACTGCGGCGCTGTCGGTGACGTCGGCGACCAGGGCGAGCGCGCGGCCGCCCGCCCGTTCAACCTCGGTCGTCACGTTTTGCGCCGCCTCGGGCCGCACGTCGTTGACGCCGATCTTCGCGCCCTCGCGCGCGAACACCAGCGCCATCTCGCGCCCCAGCCCCGACCCCGCGCCGGTTATCAGCACCGCCTTGTCTTTGAGCTTCATTGCCCTCCCCTATTTTTTCCCCGCCGGGCCTTCCTTGAGCTGGCGTTTCCAGTCGAGCCGCCGGGCTTCGGCGCCGGCCTCCTCGGCCTCCTTAATCATCCCCTTCTTCTGATAGAGCATGCTCAAGTTGGTGAACGCGAGAATGTCTTCGGGGTCCTGGGCGATATATTTTTTGGTGAGCTCGATCGCGGTATCGAGGTCGCCCTTGGCCTGGTAGCACATCACCAGCCCGTGCAGCGCGTCGCCGTAGCGCGGATCCTCCCGGAGCGCATTTTCGTACACCTCGATCGCCTCGTCGTACCTGCCGTCGGCGTAAAGATCGACCGCGGCGTCGTAAAGCTCCTCCTTGTCGGGCATGCGTTAACCTCCGTTGGCTGCGTTCGCGCCGGCCGGGCGCCGTTCCTGCCGCGCGCGCTGTTTCTATATACTACAGCAATCGATGCCCGATGCCGCAAAACCACCGGGCGTCGGGCGGGAAGCGCGCGATGTACAGCGAAGAAGAAGTCTACGAAGTGCTACGCGAGTGTTACGACCCCGAGATGCCGGTCAACATCGTCGACCTCGGACTCGTTTACAACGTTGAAATCAAGGGCGGCGTGATCACGGTCGAGATGACGCTGACGGCGCCGGGATGCTCGATGGGCGCGATGATCGCGAGCGAGATCCAGGACAAGCTGCTCGGCATCCCGGGATGCGAAGAAGCCAAGGTCGAGATGGTGTGGGATCCGCCCTGGACCCCTCATCGGATGAGCCCGGCGGCGCGCAAGGCGCTGGGGCTCGACAACGACTGAGCGCCGCACTCTCCGGCCGGTCACCGTTTCGGCGGGTCACCGCTCCGGATCGATCAGGACGCCGGGATTCATGATCGCGTGCGGATCGAGCGCGCGCTTGGCGGCTTTCAGAGCTCGCGCGAAACCTTCGGGCCGCTGACGGTCGTACCAGGGACGATGGTCGCGGCCGACCGCGTGGTGATGCGTGATCGTGCCGCCGAACTTCACGATCACTTCCGACACCGCCGCCTTGATTTCGTCCCATTGCTCCATCTCGCTGCCCGGCTTACCCGGCGCGAGAATCGTGTAGTAAGGTGCGGGGCCGTCCGGATAGGCGTGGGTGAAACGGCAGGTCATCGTGCCCTGGCCGCAGATGCGCCGGATCGCGTCAGTTCCTGTTTCCATCAATTGGGCGTGATACGCGGGGAAGCGATCCCATGTAATGGCGGTCTCGAACGTGTCGGTGATGATTCCCATCGCCGCCAGCGAATTGCGCAAGTACGGCGCCTTGATGAAGGCTTCGCGCCATGCCCCCGCCGCGCCTTCGTGCGTGGCCTCGGCGTCGGTGCGCGTGCGGCCCGCGCCCTCGGGCACCTTGCCGCCGAGATCGGCGCAGATTTCGAGCGCGCGCTTCATCCACGGCCCCAGCTCATGGTCGGCCGACTCGAAGGCCAGCACCAGCACCGAGGCCTCGCCCTGATTGGCGCCCGCATTGGCGGCCTCGCCAGCGTCGAGCAGCCGGCAGTTGGCGGGATAGAGCCCGGCCTGCGCGACCGCGCGCACTGCATCGGCCGCGGCGAGGAAATCGGCAAACGCGACGGCGGCGCCGGCGCGAAACTTCGGCCTGTCCTGCAGGCGCATCCAGGCCTCGGTGATGATGCCGAGGATGCCCTCCGAGCCGATGAACATGCGGTCCGGACTGGGTCCGGCGCCCGAGCCCGGCAGCCGGCGCGATTCAACTACGCCGGTCGGCGTGAGTACGCGGACCGATTCAACGAAGTCGTCTATGTGGGTGTAGAGCGTGGCAAAATGACCGCCCGAACGCGTCGCGATCCATCCCCCGAGCGTTGAAAATTCAAAGGACTGCGGATAGTGGCGCAGCGTGTAGTTGTGCGGACGCAACTGGTCCTCGAGCGCGGGACCGAGCACGCCGCCCTGGATCCGTGCCGCGCGCGAGGCGCGATCGACTTCGAGCACGCGGTCAAGGCGCGTCAGATCGATCGACACCGATCCGCGCCAGTCGCCGCCCGCAGGCGGTTCGACCCCGCCCACCACGCTCGAGCCGCCCCCGTACGGCGCCGCCGCGAGCCGCTCCCGGTCGCACCATTCGAGCACGCGGCCAAGCTCGGCTTCGTCGCGCGGATAGGCGACGAGGTCGAACGGATTGGGATAGAAGCGGCGAAACGCGCGCACCACGTCGCGATAGCTGCGTCCGTAGCTATGGCCGGCGCGATCGTGGGTGCTGGCGGAACAGATGGCGGCGAGCGCGTCGGGCGGCTTTACCCGCGGCGGCCGCAGATTGAGCTCGTCCGCGCGCGGCGGCGGCGTGATCTTGAGCGGCGCGAGCCCGAACCGTTTCGCCATCCGCTCCGCGAGATTCTTCAACTGCTCGGCGGTAGGCTGCTGATCCTCGTAACCCCATCCCCAGAAGCTGCGCTTGCGCTGCTCGGCCATATTCGATCGGTCCTCCGGTATCGTGAGGCGATAATTGTGCAACCGTTAGGCCCGCGGAGCAAACCGAATCACGCCAACGGCCCTGCGCCACGCGCGGCGCAAGGCCATAAGCTCACGCACCTTGCATGGCGCGCGGCCCGGCCGTATGTCTCGAGGGGAGCAACCTTCACCAACGAAAAATCGGGACCCAACGATGAGCAACGCGTCAATTTCGCCCGCCGATCCGCATCCGCGCAAACGTCTCGACGCCGCCGGCGTCGCGATGACCTACGTCGACGTCGGTCAAGGCGACCCGATCGTCTTTCTGCACGGCAATCCGACCTCGTCCTACCTCTGGCGCAACATCATCCCGCACCTCGCGCCGCACGCGCGATGCCTCGCGCCGGACCTTGCCGGGATGGGCGATTCGGGCAAAGCGCCCGATGGTTCATACCGTCTGGCCGATCATGTCCGCTATCTGGACGCATGGTTCGCCGCGCTCGGCCTCGCCGGTCAGAAGGTGGCGCTGGTGGTTCATGACTGGGGCTCGTCGCTGGGTTTTCATTGGGCGCGGCGCAATGCCGGCGCGGTCAAAGGAATCGCCTACATGGAAGCGATCGTGCGGCCGCTCAAGTCGAGCGAATTCAACCAGCAGGCGCGTCCACTGTTCGAGGCGCTGCGCTCGCCTGCCGGTGAAGACCTGATCCTCAAGCGCAACACTTTCGTCGAACGGATCCTGCCCGGCAGCGTAATCCGCAAGCTCGAACCCGCCGAGATGGAGGCCTACCGCCGCCCGTTCCTTGAGCCCGGGGAATCGCGCCGCCCGACGCTAACATGGCCGCGGCAGATTCCGCTCGACGGCGAGCCGGCCGACGTCGCCGCGCTGGTCGATGAATACGCCGCATGGCTCTCGCAAAGTCCGGTGCCAAAGCTTTTCATCAACGCCGACCCGGGCGCGATCCTGATCGGCCCGCAGCGCGAGTTCTGCCGGCGCTGGCCCAATCAACGCGAGGTGACCGTCAGGGGCATCCATTTCATCCAGGAAGACTCGCCGCACGAGATCGGCTCTGCTATCGCCGACTGGTATGGCGCGCTCTGAGCGACGCGCGGTTGCGCGAAAGCTGCGCGGTTGATCTAATTGGTGACGGGAAATTCGATCCAGACGATTCGATCCGGAGAACTCGACCGGAGCGGAGGAAAAACCATGTCCGAATATTCGACGATCCTCTTCGACGTCCGCGACCACGTGGCACACATCACGCTCAACCGGCCCAACGCGGCCAACGCGCTCAACGCCGAACTCGCGCACGACCTGATGGAAGTGTCGCTGCGCTGCGAAGAGGACCCGAGCGTGCGCGCGGTATTGATCAGCGCGGCGGGCAAAATCTTCTGCGCCGGCGGCGACCTCAAGAGCTTCGGCGCGCAGCCCAAGGAGATGCTGCCGACATTCCTGAAGAAGGTGACCTTTCATCTGCACAAGGCGGTCTCGCGTTTCAACCGGATGCGGGCGCCCGTGGTGATGGCGATCCATGGCGCGGCAGGCGGCGCGGGGATGAGTCTCGCATGCGCGGGCGACCTCGTGGTCGCGGCCGAGTCGGCGCGCTTCACGATGGCCTACACGCGAGCCGGGCTCACCCCGGACGGGTCGTCAACCTATTTCCTGCCGCGAATCGTGGGATTGCGGCGCGCGATGGACCTGACGCTGACCAACCGCGTGCTCACGGCGCGCGAGGCCTGCGACATGGGTATCGTCACCCGCGTGGTTCCCGACGACCAGCTGATGGCCACCGCCGAGGGACTGGCCAAGGGCCTCGCAGAGGGCCCCACGCGCGCCTACGGGGGCGTCAAACGCTTGTTTGCCGAAAGCGCCATTCGGACGCTCGAGGATCAGATGGAGCTCGAGACCGAATGGATCGCTGACATGGCGCGCACCGCCGACGGCACCGAAGGAATCACTTCATTTCTTGAAAAGCGCCCGCCCAAATTCAAGGGCGAGTAGCGCGTATCACGAGTAGCGCATATCAATTGACGAGACGCAGGCCGCTTACCACTCCTATAAAGCGCGACGGCGACCGCGGTTACGCGGCCGCCGTCGCGGCTTTGCTTATCGCCGAATCTCCCTGATCCTACGGAACCGCGATAAACTTCACGATTCCCGCCGCCTCCAGGTCGACGGACGGATTGCATGTGTGCTTGCTGGTAAAGCCGTTCTTTATCCGCGGCACGATCGACGGATTGAGCAGCTTGCTCATGTCAATCTGCGCAACCCAGGTCGGAGGATTCGAATTGGCCACCAGGGCAATAGCGTCGCCCGTATTCGGGCTGGCATACGCCGTGGTGGTGTGGGGGTCATCGCCCGTTTCAAAGGTTGATTTGTCAGGAGTGTTGGGAATCGTGCAGGCTTATGTAGTCGGACACGCCCGGAACCTTGCCTCCGCTGGCGGAGCTCGACGGCAGCACGACGGCGCCAAAGCGATTTCCGCCGAATTCGCCGTTCACGACCGCGATATGCGTATCGCCCGCCACCGAAACCGCGTCAGTACCTGCCGAGAAACTCTCGAACTCGGGAAAGTTCTGCAGGCGCTGCGGCGCCGTCCAGGTGCCGGGCGAGCCGGGTGTGAATACGGCCTGGCTCAGGTCGGCCAGATAGAGATTGCCCGTAAATTCGTCCGTGGCCAGCGCCACGCCAGTGGTACAGTCTTCGGCCGACGAATCGTACTCTCCCTCAAAAACGCCGCCCGACGTATTGTTCTCGAACAATTTGGGCGTAGTGGTGTCAGTAATGTCGCCCACCTCATAAGTGCTCCCTTCGGTGGCCGAGAGCAGCAGATGGCGAACGGGATCTATCGCTGCGTCTTCCGAAACCCGCTGCGGAGACGTTTGTGACGGAAAGGGGGCCTCAAAGGTATTGTTTGCGAGATCCAGGAACTGGAATCCGGCACCCTTGGCAGTGCTGAGTGTTAACAGCGCCTGGTTGGTCGTGGAATTGATGATCACGCCGCAGTTCGTGCACTCGCCCCCCGAAAAACTAATTTTCCCCGTTCCGGAGCTGTGCAGCGTACTCGTCACGGACGTCCCGTTGATCAGGTAGACTGCGCTACCGTTCGCCGTACGCACGGTCTCCCCGGTTGTCGAGTTCGACGAGCATGAATTGACGACGGAGCCGGTGGGGATCACAGCCGAGGCAACGCCCGAGCCCTCTACCTGGATCAACGAAACGCCGCTGGTGCTCCCATCCCAGGCACCTTTAGGAACGTAAGATAGAACGTTTCCACCCTGCACCAGCACCGACAGCGAGGCGCTGGGCAAACACGCCGTAGGCGGCGGTCCGGGAGTGGGTGTCGGCGACGGCGGAGGAGGAGGTGCTGCGTGTTTCGGCGGTCTTCCGTTGTGGTCACCCCCGCACGCGCCTAAGCCGACGGCGAGTCCCAAGCCGAGCATCAACAACCCCAGCAGCCGAGGCCTGCTTCAACCTTCGGACATAAAATTTTCCCCCTCAAACGAAATGATGAACAAGAACGAACGCACGTTAACGCTCGGCAACAAGCAAAGCAAGAAAAAAATGCGCGTCATACGTCGCGTAACACCAGATTTATTAACTTGGCGGATGTCAGTTGCTAACAGATTGGGGGTCTGTGCGATGAGCTGCGCAAAGGAATTCGTCAGGCCGCAAGAGCGCCATGGATGCGTCTCCCTCAGCCCCGGAGTCGTTATCTATTTGCGTCGCGACGATTGCCCCGCGCGTCTCAGCCCTTGAGCGAGGCGGTCATGTTTGCGCCTTCGCGCCTGCGAAACGCTACCGCCACACGCAGCCGTTCCAGATGCTGGTCGATTATCTTGCCGCCGAGCCTGACGCGATGGGCCTGGAAAAATTCGTGCACCTCGCGCTCGCGGTCGAGCAATCCTACGACCGCCTCGCACATCCGCGGCAAAGCGGCGTCCGGGAACTTGCGGATCATCTCGTCCCAGTGCTTCTTTACGAAGTCCCACGCCTCGTAACGACAGGCATTGTTGGATAGCAACGAATGCATCACGTAGGGCGCGTTTTGCGTGCGGATCTCGCCGGAGAGCGTCATCTCCATGGTCTCGCGCAAGAGCTCGCTCCGCCGAAATCCGGCCAGCGAGAAGAGGTAGCGCTGCTCCTCCTGAGGGGTTCGTGCGGACTTAAAGTGTTTCTTGAATTCCTCAAAACGCGCGCGGTCCCCGGCGTAAGCCAGTATTCCTACCATCGGCGGCACCAGATCCCGATCCACCGACGCCGGGTCCTTGATGTAGCGCGCGTACATCTCGGCTGCGCGCCGTTGAACATCGGCGTCGCCGCCAAGCGTACCCAGCGAGCCCCAGAGCGTGCCCCGCAACTGGCGCACCAGTTCGTCCTCGCCTGGGCGCGGGTCCCATCCAAGGCGCGCCGCAGCCTCGCCCACGATCGCGCGTACGGCCGCGGCCAACGCGGGGCGCTCGGCTTCGGTCGCGACCATGTCGAGGTAGCCGAGCGGCGCGAGCATCGCGCGCCACACGTTGAGGTCGGTCTCGCCGCGCATCGCGCGGAGCATCGGCAGGAAATCCGCAAGCCGCATCATTCCGGCCACGGTCGCCGCCCATGAATCGCTGACCAGCGCGTAGCGCTCGACTCCCTTGAGATCGCCGAGATTACGGCCCAGTGCCGCGAGCAGATCGGCGGCGTAACGCACGCGGTAGAAGCCGTGGCCGCCCTCGTTGAGCAGCGCCCACTCGACCCGGCCGCCCAGGTCGAGCGTGGCTTCGCGGCCGTCGAGCAGCAAACGCTGGGTCGCGATCCCCTGGTCGGTCTTCGCCCGCACCATCACCGGCACCTGCCAGAGCTGTTCGTGGGCGGCGCCGGCGCCTTCGGCGAGATACAAAAAGCGGCGCTGACGTAGGAGGAGTGACCGTCCGTCGGCTCCCAGGGCCGCCTCAACCATCGGAAAGCCGGGCTGGAAGATCCACGAATCCATCAGCTTGCGCACCGGTTCATCACAGGCGCGCTCCAGCGCGTCCCACAGATCGCCGGTTTCGGCGTTGGCGAACTGATGCTTGCGAAGATAGTCGGCGATACCCCTGCGAAAACGCTCCGCGCCCAGATATTGCTCGAGCATCCGCAGCACCGAGGCGCCTTTCTCGTAGGTCAGCACGTCGAACATCGCGCGCGCGTCTTCGGGGCTCAGCACGGTGAACTCGATCGGCCGCGTGCTGCTCAGCGCGTCGATCGCCATCGCCGCCGTCCGCGACACCGAGAAACTCTCCCAGCGCTTCCAATGCGGCTTCCAGGCGTCAACCGCAAGCATCTCCATGAAGGTGGCGAAGGCTTCGTTGAGCCAGATCCCGTTCCACCACTTCATCGTCACCAGGTCGCCGAACCACATGTGGGCGTTCTCGTGCGCGACGACGTCGGCCACGCGCTCGAGTTCGGCGCGCGCGGCGCTCTTCTCGTCGATCAGCAGCGCCGTCTCGCGGAAGGTGATCGCGCCCAGGTTCTCCATCGCGCCGGAAGCGAAGTCAGGAATGGCGATCAGATCGAGCTTGTCGCCCGGATAGGGCAGCTCGTAATAATTGGCGAACCACTTGAGCGAGAAGGCGCCGATCTCGCGCGCCCACGCGGTGAGCGCGCGCTTCCCGGGTACGTGCGCGACGCGCAGCGGGGTTCCCGCGTCCACCGGCTCCGTCGCCTCGAACTCGCCCACGATGAAGGCGAGCAGGTAGGTCGACATCTTGATCGTCTCCTTATAGACGATCTCCTTCTTGCCGCCGCCAAGACTGCGCTCGCTCTCGATGCCGGCATTGGAAAACGCGGTCAGCCCTTCGTCGATCACCAGCCGCACCTTGAACCGCGCCTTGAGCGCGGGCTCGTCCCAGCAGGGGATCGCGCGGCGCGCGTCGGTCGCTTCGAACTGCGTGCTGGCGACCAGATGAGTCTCGCCCTTGGCGTCCTTGTAGTTGCTGCGATAGAAGCCGTGCAGCTTGTCGTTCAGCACGCCGCGAAAGGCGATCCTGAGCGTCCATTCGCCCGGTTCCAGCGCGCGCTCGAAGGTAAGGCGCGCCCGCTCGTGTGCGGGTTCCAGCACCGCCTTGCCCGCGACCGTGACCCCGCCGCGCGCGGCGCTCACCCGATCGATCTCCAGCTCGAGCGCGTTCAACACGACCTCGGCGGTCGCGGTGAGAACGCGCACGGTCACGTTCTCTTCACCCGCGAAAGTGAACGAGCGGAGATCGGGCGTGAGGCTTATCTCGTAGCGGTCCGGCACCACGTCGGCAGGAAGCCGGTATTCGGTTGTCTTTTCGGCGGCGAGCGGTGCGCCTTCCTGATCCATCATTGATAATGCCTTCCTGGATATTCTGACGTTGCCTTGCTGATGCTTGAGCTTGCCCGAGTCTGCGCGCCGGCGCGAAAGCGTCCGCGCTGCCTTCGAGATACAGTACCGCGCGACGCGTCAGCGGCCAATGCGCGCGAGCTCGGCGAAGTTCGTAAGCCGCGCGCCCGCATGCTCAAGCGCGAGCGGCAAAAGCGGGCTGGTCAGGATCTCGACCTCGCGTTCCGCCGCCTCCGGAGGCCGGCCGCGGCCGATGCTCGCCGCCGGATGCCCATAAATCTCGGTAACTCCGGCAGGCAGGCGCGCGATCACGTCGAGCACATAATGTTCGGTCAGATTGCCGCTTTGATGGAGGCCGAAAAGCCAGTCGGTGGACTTGATCCCGCGCTGGTTCATCTTTCGGCGCGTCCGCCGCGAGAGCGTGCGAAAGATCAGGGCCTCGACCAGCTTGCGCGCCGCGTTGTCGCGCGCGAGCTTAAGCGTCGTGAACACCGGCTCGCGCGGCAGCCTGATACAAGGCACGCGGTATTCCGAAGCGAGGTCGAGCAGGATATCGCAGATGACCGGATGAACGTGGAAGTTCAGATGGCCGTCGATGTGATTGAGATAGCCGACCAGCTCGAGGTGCAGCTCGATCTGGGCGCGGCACTCATCCGCGAGGCTGGCGCGCAGGCTCCGATCGAAAAAGTAGCGCATCCCGCCCTCCACCGGCTTTTCGACGAAGCGGCCCGAGCCATCGACCAACGCGCCGAGCCGCGCTGCCGGCAGCACGCTCCTGCCCTGGCACACGACGAGATGAAGCCCGACATCAAGACCGGGACATTCGCGAGCAGCGGCGATCGCCTCGTCGCGCGCCGGCGCCGCCACCATCAGGCTCGTCCCGCGGAGCACGCCCTGGCGATAGGCCTGCAGGATACCGGCGTTGACCTCGGCGGAGGCGCCGAAATCGTCAGCGGTGAAAATGACCGACTTATCGGAATCGCCAGAGTTGGCGGAATTGGCCTCCGTCATCGGCCGGCTCGCGCGCGCACAATCCCTCGCGCTTGTGTCACAATCCTATGCACGCGCCTCGCCATTGGCGCAATTTTGCTGGCAAACGCGGCGGCGCTCAAGCTGAAACTCCAGTGATCCTGATCTTTTACGCATTTGCGCGCGAAGCCGCCGTCTTCAAGCGCAGGATCGAACGCCGCACCGCGCTTGGAATCGGCGGCTTGCGCGGCTTTCGCGGCCGTCTCGGCGCAACGGAAGTCGTTGGTGTGTTCACGGGACTCGGCATTGACCGGGCCGCCGAGACGGCGCGGCGCGCGATGGAATCGCTCGCGCCGGTCGATCTCGCGATCGCGACCGGCCTTGCCGGGGCACTGACCGAGAAGCTGCAAACCGGCGACCTGGTCCTCGCCGATCGTCTCATCCTTGACCGCAGCCCTGTCCCGAACGGTGAGACGATCGCGGCCAACCCAACCGATCTCGCATCCTTCGAGTCCGCGCTCGCGGCCGGGCGGATAAGGTTCACGATCGGACCGATTCTGACCGCCATTCGGGTTCTCAAGGATGGCCGCTCCAAGCGTGACGCGGGCGCGAGGACCGGCGCGCTCGCGGTCGATATGGAAAGCGCCGGGATCGCTGCAGAGGCGCGCCGACGCCGCATTCGCTTTGCCTGTCTGCGCGCGGTGCTCGACACCGTTGACGAGGAGATCGTGGGCGCGGAACTGGCGGGGGCAGACGGCGAGGTGCGGCCGCTTGCGGCCGCCGCCTTCGTCATGCGCAATCCGTCAGCGGTCCCGGGGCTCGCGCGGATGATGCGGAGCGTCAACCGAGCGACGGCGGCGCTGGCCGACGCGCTCGCGGTGCTGATACAGCCCGGGGTTTGACGAGCGAGCGCTAGGCGGCGCCTCGCCGCCTCCACAGGGGCTGCGGCGACGTTGCGTTCCAGACCGCCAGCGATCGCTCATAGGGAAAGTCCGCCAGATGGCGCTCCACGGCGGCCGCGCCGCCCCAGCACTCGGCGCGGGTCACGATGTTCAGCGCAAGTGCGATGAGCGGGATGAAAATAAACATTCCCGACCAGGCGATTTCGCCTGGGCCGACGCGAAAGAGCATCACGATCGCAAAGCCGACCACTCCGCCATACAGCCCCGGCCCCCACAGCGCGCGCGACGGCGCCGCCGGCATCGCGCCAAACGGCCTCGTGCCGCCGCGATTCAGCCGCCGATCCAGCCATTGGAAAATCGCGACCGTGATCGCGGCGACGAAGAGCCATCCGAGGTAGTTGCTGATCGGCACGCCGAAATGTGGTCCCGGCGGGTCGTACCAGAAGATCCGGCCGAGAAACCAGCGATTGCCGAGCACGCTCAGCGGGTCGGCCAGCATATCGATCATCACCATGAACAGTGCCGCCATCAGCCACACCCGCGGCGAGCGCCGAATCGCCCACGTGTCGAGCGTGCGCACGTCGAATCCGCGCCGATAGAGCGGGGCGCTCAGCAGGAGCGCGAGCGTGTAGCTCGCGAACGACAGAAACGTGAACGAAATCGAATCCATGAACGGCACGCCGGCGATCCAGATCTCGCGGCCGCGCGTCGCCGGGATGTAATGATAGAGCCCGAAGGGAAAGCCGTTGTGCACGGAACTCCATTCGCAGGCCCACGCCACGGTATAAGTCAGCGCGCTGAACAGGGCCGTGGTGGGCAGGCCGAAGTTGACGATCGCGATTACGAGGTAGCAGCCGAGGAACACGAACACGTATGGTCTGAGCGCTATTGTCGAAAGCAGCAGATGCATCGCCTAGGCTCTCTTAGACCTCAGGCACGGCGTGTCGCCGCCGACGCACCCTGCCCCTCGCGCACGGCGCCGGTGGCGCGAAAAAATTCGATCGCACGCGCGAGCGCGTCGTCGATTGAGCGCGGCGCGTATCCGAGTGCGGCGCGCGCCTTTGACGAATCGAAGAACATCCGCTTGCGCGCCATCCGCACCTCGGTCAGGCTCGCGCGCGGCGCGCGCCGCGTTATCGTGCGCGCGACCGCCTCGGCGCCGAGCGCGAACGTCCACGCGACGGCATAGGGAATGCGAATCTTGGGTGCACTCAGCCCCGACAGCTTTGCCAGGCGGCCGAGCATCTCTTCGAGCGTCAGGTTTTCGCCGCCGAGGATATATTTCTCGCCAATCAAGCCGCGCTCGGCGGCCAGCAGATGCCCGGCTGCGGCGTCTTCGACGTCAACCAGGTTAAGCCCGGTATCCACGAACGCCGGCATCCTGCGGTTTAAAAAATCGACGATGATCCGGCCGGTCGGCGTCGGCTTGTAATCGCTCGCGCCAATCGGCGTGGACGGGTTGACAATCACGACCGGCAGGCCTTCGCGCGCCGCCTTGAGCGCCACCTGCTCGGCCATGAATTTCGATCGCTTGTACGGCCCCACCATGTCGGCGAGCGTCACCGGCGTATCCTCGCGTCCGGACTCGCCGTGCGGGATACCGATTGCGCCGACCGTGCTGGTATGAATCACGCGGCGGACCTTGACGTGGCGCGCCGCGGCCATCACATTGCGCGTGCCTTCGACGTTGGCGGCGTACATCGGCGCAGGATCGGGCACCCACAATCGATAGTCCGCCGCGACGTGATAGATCTCCTCGCATCCGCGCGCCGCTTGCTCCACTGCCGCTGCATCGCGCAGGTCGCCCCACGCGAATTCGCACGCCAGGCCTTCGAGCGCCCGCAGATCCGCGCCCTTGCGTACCAGCGCGCGCACCGGTCTTTGGCGCGCGAGCAGCGCCCGCACCACGTAGCATCCGACGAAGCCGTTCGCGCCTGTTACCAATGCGGGTTGCGAAGCCATATGCCTTGCTCAGGCGGAAAGGGCCGAACCGCTGACGCGCGCGGCGACGGCGGCGGCCGCGGCCTGCCCGGATTTGACGGCGCTTTCGATCGTCGCCGGCAGGCCGGTCTGGATCCAGTCGCCGGCGAGAAAGAAGTTGTCGATCGGAGTCGCGAGGCCTGGCCGCAAACGATCGCAGTCGGGCGACGGCGCCATCGTGGCCCGTTTTTCTTTGAGGACCAGCGCTTTGATCAGACGCGCTTGGCGCGCCGCGGGGATCATCGTATGCAAATCGTCCGTGACCTGGTCGAGCAGTTCTTCATTGCCGACGTCGACCAGCCTACGCGCGCCGCTGATGACGAAGCTCAAATAGCCGTTGGCGCGCGCGCCGTTTTCGGCGAAGATGCGCCGCTTGTTGAACAACCATTGAGTAGTCGTGCCGACGAAACCGACGAACGGCGCGTCGGTCACTTCGCGATCGTACCACGCGTGGACGCAAACGATCGGCGAATACTCAATCTCGCCCAGCTGGGCAAAGAACGGGCCCGCAGCGGCTTCTTCCGGCAGCAGACGCACGAGCTGCGCGGGCGGGACCGTGGCGATAAAGTTGCTCGCTTTCAGGCGGCGTCCGTCGCGCAGGCGCGCGCACGATACTCTGCCGTCGGCGCCGAGCTCGAGCGCATCGACCCTCGTGCGGGTTTCGACCAGACCACCGCCCGCCTCGATCATCCGCACCGAGGCGGGACAATATAAATCGCTAAGTCCGACCTTCGCGTAGACGAAGGCGGAATCGGCGCGGCGCGAAAAAAACGCCCGCTTCAGCACTTCGGCCAGCAGAGCGGCCGAGGCCACTTCAGGGTCCTCGTTGAGCGTCGCGATCGCGAGCGGATACCAGAGACACCGCCGCGCCCGTTCGCCCTGCCCCAGCAGGTCCATCACGCCGCTGACGGTCGTCCGGGCCAGCCGTGCACGGTCGCGCCGACGCATCCGGAGCATCCTGAGCCCCGCCACCAGCACGCTCATCCGCTCGCGCGGGGTCAGCAGCCCGTACCGCATCAGCCCGGCGGTCATGTGCAGCGGCCCCGGCAAGCGCGCGGTCCTGAGCACGCCCGCGCGTCCGTCGCGCTCGAGCATCTCGATCGCCAGGTTGGGATGAAACACGAGCTGGCCGGTCTGCCCGATACGGTCGAGAAACCTGAGCGTCTCGGCATAGCATCCCATCAGCACGTGCTGGCCGTTGTCGACGAAATCGCCGGTCTCGGGGTCGGCAAATGAATATGCGCGGCCGCCGAGCGCGGGCTTGCTCTCGAGCACGGCGACACGAAACCCGACTTGGGCAAGCGCCACGGCCGCGCTGAGCCCGGCGAATCCGCCGCCGATCACGACCACGTCGCGATCCTCAACCATCGCGCACCTGCCCCCGCGTCATCAGCCGCGTGCCCGCCCAGGTGCGGCCGACCAGGTAGAGCTTGCGCGGAGTGGAGATACGATGACGGCGGCCGACCACGCCGCATCCTTTGCTCGCGATCCGCTCGAGCAGCGCGCGATAGATCGAGTGCATCGCTTCGGCACAGACCAGGGCGGCGCGGTCTTCCGCGGGAAGCGCGCTCTCGGCCAGCGTGTAGAATGCGCGCGCGCGTTCGACTTCGTACTCGAGCAGGCCGCGCAGCTCGAGCGTGTCGGCGCCGCCGAGGATATCGTCTTCGCTCACGCCGAAACGCGCGAGGTCCTCGAGCGGCAGATAGATTCGGCCGCGGGCCGCGTCCTCGCTCAGGTCGCGGATAATATTGGTAAGCTGGAAGGCGAGGCCGAGATTTTCCGCGTACTCGCGCGTGCGCGGATTGCGGTAACCGAAAATCTCGATACACACCAGACCGACCGCCGAGGCGACGCGGTAGCAGTACAGGCGCAGCTCTTCGAAGGTCGCGTAGCGCTTGCGCCCGAGGTCCATCTCGACGCCGTCGATAATTTCCTCGAAGTAGTGGCGCGGGATCGCGAAGCGGCGCACGTTGTGCGCTAGCGCGCGTGAGATCGGATGAGTCGGCGCGCCGGTGTACACGCGATCGAGCTCGCCGCGCCAGAGCGCCAGCAACTCGGCCGGCTTGCGCTTCGCCTCCCCGCCGGCGTCATCGTCGGCAATATCGTCAACGAATCGGCAAAAGGCATAGACCGAGTAGAGCGCATAGCGCCGCTCGGCCGGCAACAGCATGAAGGCATAGTAGAAATTCGACGAGGAGCGGCGCGTGATCGACGCGCAGCGCGCGTAATCCTCCCGCAGCGCCGCATCCGCCGCGGGCATCGAGGCAACCGCGATGCCCTCAGGCTTCAAGCCGTCCTCGCAGCGCCCGCCATCCCAGGCGCAGGTAATCGACCTTGCCGAGCGCCGGACGGCGGTGCAGCACGTCGTAGCCCGCGTGCTCGATCGCACGCAGGATCGCGAGCCCGCCGCCGGCGAACATCCTGATGTCGCGCGAGAGCCGCTTGTCCACCATCGCGGCGAGCTGCGCGCCCGCGAGCAGCAATCC
Source organism: Candidatus Binataceae bacterium (assembly GCA_035500095.1). Taxonomy (NCBI): domain Bacteria; phylum Candidatus Binatota; class Binatia (SeqCode); order Binatales (SeqCode); family Binataceae (SeqCode); species Binataceae bacterium (SeqCode). The sequence continues at coordinate 29,792 of DATJXN010000129.1, read as the reverse complement.
GCGCGCGCAGGCAACTTCATGCCGCATCAACGCCGCGAAGCTCGAGTTGGCGTTGTGCACGCGGAGGTCCTCGACCGTTACCCCGAACCGCGCCATGTCCGCCCGCGGCAGATAGACGCGCCCCTTTTCGAGATCGATCGCGACGTCCTGCCAGAAGTTCGCAAGTTGCAGGCCGCTGCACACCCGGTCGGACAGATGCTGCCGCTCGGCGTCGCGGTAGCCGAACAGGTAGAGCACGATGCGCCCGACCGGATCGGCCGAGTAGCGCGAATAGCCCAGCAGGTCGTCGATGGTCTCGAAGCCGCGAAAGTCGAGATCGGAGCGAAACGCGCGCAGCAGGTCTGCGAAGGGCTCGCGCGGAATATCGAAACGGCGCGCGGTGTCGGCGAGCGCCACGAACACCGGATGGCGCGGCGCCCCGGCGTAGGCGAAATCGAGCTCGCGCTCCCATTCGTCGAGCCGGGCGAGGCTACGCTCCTCGTCGGCAAAGTCGTCGGCCATGCGCGCGTAAGCGTAAATCGCATGCAAGTGCTTGCGCATCGCACGCGGCATCAGCCAGGACGCGACGGTGAAGTTCTCGTAGTGCGAGCGCGCGAGCCGCCCGCATAATTGGTAAGCTGCGGCGAGCGCTGCGGAATCGGACTCCGCGGCCGGCGTCACTGCAGCGTCGCGCGCGCCGTCTGCCAGCACGGCGGAGTTCGGGTGGTTCGCGCCCTCGGCGTCCACGTCAGAGGCTTGCGGCAGGCGCCTGTCCGATCAGCTCCCGCGCCTGGGCGCGCGCCCACCCGTCGACCTCGTAGAGATCCTCGAGCGTGCGCGCAGGGCAGTTCGTGTGACGCGTCATCACGGTTTCGAGATGGCGCGGAATGTCGGCGAAGCGCGAACGCCCGCCGAGAAAGGCCGCGACCAGCTCCTCGTTCGCCGCGTTGAGACAGGCCGCCATCGTGCCGCCCGCCTCGAGCGCATGGTAGGCGAGACCAAGGCACGGAAAGCGCGCCGGGTCGGGCTCTTCGAAAGTCAGGTTGCCGCGCTCGACCAGCGAGAGCGGCTTCAGATGGTCAAGCGGCAGGCGATCGGGAAACGCGAGCGCGTAGGCAACCGGGATCGCCATGTCGGGCTCGGCCATCTCGGCGATCACCGAACCGTCGATCATCTCGACCATCGAATGAATGACGCTTTGCGGATGGATGACGACGTCGATGCGCTCGGCGGGAAGATCGAACAGCCAGTGCGCTTCGATCACTTCCAATCCCTTGTTCATCAGGGTCGCCGAGTCGATGGTGATCTTGTTGCCCATCCGCCAGGTGGGATGGTTGAGTGCCTCGGCCACGGTTATCGACGCGAAGCGATCGGCCGGCAGGCGGAGAAACGGACCGCCCGACGCGGTCAGGACGATGCGCTTGAGGCCGGCGCGCCCGCGGCCCTCGAGACACTGGAAAATCGCGTTGTGCTCGCTGTCCACCGGCAGCAGGCGCACTCCGCGCTCGCGCACTGCGGCGGTCATCATCTCGCCCGCGACCACCAGCACTTCCTTGTTGGCGAACGCGATATCCTTGCCGGCAGCGATCGCGGCCAGCGTGGGGCCCAAGCCGAGCGCACCGACCAAGGCCGAAACGACGATCGCGGCCGCCGGATGCGTTGCCACGGCGATCGCACCCTCGCGTCCATGACAAATCTCCACGCCACACGCCGGCCCGAGGCGGCGCTTCAGTTCGCTCGCGAGCTCGGCGGTCGCCACCGAAACGATTTCGGGCCGGTGGCGCTCGGTCTGTTTGACGAGCAGGTCGATATTGCTGCCCGCGGCGATCGCGACTACGCGAAACCGGTCGTGGAAACGTTCGACCACGTCAAGCGTGGTGACGCCGACCGAGCCTGTCGAGCCGAGAATTGCGACCGCCTTCACGCCTGCCTCTCGAGCTTCAGTTGGCAGCGAGCTCCATCATCCGCTTGCGCAGGCGTCCCAGCGCCATCAGGGGAAAATAATGCGCATAGAGGTGATAGCGCAGGTAGAAATGATTGGGAAAGCCGGTTCCGGTAAACTCGGTCTCCTCCCAATCGCCGGTTTCGCGCTGTCGCTCGACGAACCATTGCAGACCGCGGACCAGGTAGGGGCTGATACCGTCCTCGGCGGCCAGCAGCCCGATCATCGCCCACGCGGTCTGCGACGGTGTGCTGGTCCCGCGGCCGCGCCACGCCGGTTCCTTGTCGCTCAGACAGCTCTCGCCCCATCCGCCGTCCGCGTTCTGTTTCGACTTGAGCCAGGCTGCGGCACGCTGAATCCACGGCTCGGAGGGACTCATGCCGATCGCCCGCAACCCCGACAGTGCGGCGCTGGTGCCGTAGATATGGTTGACGCCCCATCGCCCCCACCACGAACCGTCGCTCTCCTGCTCGTGCTTGAGCCATCGGATAGCGCGGCGCGCAACCGGGTGGTCGGAGCGGTAGCCGACCGCCGCCATCATCTCGAGCACGCGGCCGGTCAAATCGGGACAGCTCGGATCGGTGGCTGCCTCGGTGTCGGCGGCGAAGGTCGCGTAGTTGAACCAGGTGGCATCGTTGTCGACATCGAAAGCGGCGAAACCGCCGTCCTTCGATTGCATACCCATCACCCAGTTGGCGCCGCGGCTGATCGCGCGCTCGCGCGCGGCGGCGTCGTCCGCGTCGGAATCCGCGAGCGCCATCAGAATGACTGCGGCGTCGTCGACGTCGGGATACCAGTCGTTGTAGAACTCGAACGCCCATCCGCCGGGCTCGAGGTGGGGCCGCTTGACCGACCAGTCGCCGCGCTTGAGTATCTGATGATCGATGAGCCATTTGGCCGCGTCACGCAGCGCCGGATGGTCGGGCGCGAGGCCCGAATCGATCAAGGCCTTGGCGGCGAGCCCGGTGTCCCAATTGGGCGACACGCACGGCTGAAAGAGAATCGAATCGCCCTGATCCCAGATCAGCTCGCGCGTCGCCGCGAGTGCTTTTTCGATCACCGGATGGTCGTTGCGGTAGCCGAGCCCCTTGAGCGCCATCGTGCTCAGCAGGTAGCAGGGCTGAATTCCGCCCCACGATCCGTTGGCGTCCTGATGCTCGAGCAACCAGCGCTCCGCCTCCGCGATCGCCCTGCGCCGCATGCCCTTGAGGTGATGGCGATCGTAGAGGCGCAGGAGCCGGTCGGCGAGATTGAAAAGATGGCGCGGCGACCAGAAGCGACGCGGGCGCGGCAATTCGAACTTGGTGAAATGCGGCGGCTGGATATAGAGTTCGAGGACGCCCTCGCGCCAGTCGGTTTCGACCACCGGACGCCCCGCGCGGAGCAGCATCAGGGCAACCAGCGTGCCGCGCGCCCATGAAGAAAGCTCGTAGATATTGACCGGGAGCCAGTTGGGCGTGAGCAGCCACTCCACCGGCACCGCGGTCGTGCAATCCCACGGCACCTGGTTCATCGCCGCGAGGTAGAAGCGCGCGAGCGTGCCCGAGCGGGCGATTCCACCGCGCGAGAGGATCCATCGCCGCGCCTGCATCAGCTGTTCGTCACCGGCGCGCAGTCCGGTCAGCTTGAGCGCGAAGTAAGCTTCGATCGAGGTCGAGAGATCGCCCTCGCCGCCCGGAAACAGATTCCAGCTTCCGTCGGCCTGCTGCAGATCGAGCAGATGGCGCTTGAGCTTGGCGTCCGTTTCGGGATCGTGCACGCCCATAAAGCGGTTGAAGATGATGTACTCCGAGTTCATCTCGGCATTGGCTTCGAGCGCACCCTGCCAGTAGCCCTCGGGACGCTGCAGCGCGAGCAGCGCGCGCTGCGCGCGGTCGATGCAGGACTGGAGCTTGGCGGCAAATTCGTCGCGCGGCGACGCCGCCGCCGACCTCTGCTCGGCGGCGTGCTCCGGCGCCGGCTCCGCAACTCTGCCGTTGACCATGTCGATAGCTTCACTCATAGGCTTCGGAATTCCCGCTCGTTATTCGGCCGGGCCGCTGGATTCGGATTCCCCAAACATCCCCGCCACCTCGCGCCGCCACGCTCCCGAGGGCGCAACCCTCAAGGCGTAACTGCGCATTTCAACACCGTGCCTCGCTCGAGCATCGCAAAGACTCCAGCGATATCCGCAAGCGAACTATGCGCATTGATGATGCGGCCGGCACCCAGGCGGCCGTCCGCGAGCAACTCGTACGCGCGGCGCACGTCGCGCGGACGAAAGTGAAACGGCGCAATCAGCGTCAGATTGTCGTAGTGCATGCGCCGCGTGTCGATCTCGAGCGCGGTACCCGCCGCGCATCCGCCGAAGAACACCACCCGGCCGCCGCGGCGCACGCGCGCGAACGCGTCACGCCATCCCTCGACCTGCCCCGTGCACTCGATCACCAGGTCGGGGCCGAAACCGCCGTTGAGCCGCGCCACCTCGGCCGCCGGATCGCCCTTGGCAACGTCGATCACGCGGTCCGCGCCCAATCGTCCCGCCCACTCCAGGCGGTCCGCGCCGCGTCCGGCGATTGCGATCTCGCTCACTCCACCCGCGCGGAGCGCGAGCATGTGGAGCAGACCAAAGGCGCCGGCACCGATTATCAGGACGCTCTCGAAGGCCTCGGGCCGCGCGAGCGCCTGCGCGTGAACGACGCAGGAGAGCGGTTCGAGCAAAGCGGCCTCTTCGAATGCGAGCGCCGGCGGCTTGCGAAAAGCATTGCGCGCGACCACATGGGCGGGCAGCAGCAGAAAATCCGCATACGCGCCCATCACCATCTTCTCCATCGCCTGCGGACAGAGATTTTCCTGCCCGCGCAGGCAATGGAAGCAAGCGCCACAGGGCGCGGTGGGCGCCGCCATCAGCTCGTCGCCCTCATTGAAGCCGCGCACGCCCTCGCCGACCTCGGCCACCACGCCAGAAAACTCGTGCCCAAACGGCGTGGGCAACCGCCACACCGGATGGCCGCGGCGATAAGTCTTGAGATCGGTGCCGCAACTGAGCGCGCATTTGACACGCAGCAAAAGCTCGCCGGCACCGGGACGGGGCGGCGTGAAATCGCAAAGCCGAAGGTCTCGCGGCGCAAAGAGCACAGCCTGCCGCGCCACGATGCGACTCACGTCAGAGGCGGGCGTGAGTGGCCGGGACAAATTCCGGGCGGCGACCGGCATCACAGCCTCCGCTCCACGGTGAAACTCGCGAGCGCCCGCAGCGGTTCGGCGCGATGGTCGAAAGCGTCGAGCGCGTGCAGAGCGCGGCGCTCGAGGTCGCGCGCGAGCTGCCATGATTTGTCGAGCCCGATGAGGCGCGGATAGGTATTCTTTCCGTGCGCCACGTCCTTGCCGGTGCGCTTGCCCATCTGCTCGGTCGAAGCTTCGACGTCGAGGATGTCGTCGATCACCTGGAAGGCGAGGCCGAGCGCGCGCGCGTAGGCCTCGAGCGCGGCGAGTTCGGCCCCGCCGGCTCCGCCCAATCGCGCGCCGCCGCGCACTGCGGCGATGAACAACGCCCCGGTTTTCCTGCGATGCAGGTACTCCAGTTCCTGCACCGTCAGGTTGCGGCCTTCACCGAGCAGATCGATCACCTGCCCCGCCACCATCCCGGCCGATCCCGCGGCCTCGGCCAGTTCGGCGACAGTCGTGAGCAGGGCCGCCGGCGGCGCGGCGCTCGAAGCCACGCCGGAGCGCGCCAGAACCGTGAAGGCGTCGGTCAACAATGCGTCACCGGCGAGCGTCGCGACCGCTTCACCGTAAATCTTGTGATTGGTCGGACGGCCGCGGCGCAAGTCGTCGTCGTCCATGCAGGGCAAATCGTCGTGGATGAGCGAATAGGTATGAATCATCTCGATCGCGCACGCGAAGCCCATCGCGGCCTCGAGCCTGCCGCCTACCGCTTCGCACGCCGCGAGAGCCAGCACCGGGCGCAGCCGTTTGCCGCCCGCCAGCAGGCTGTAGCGCATCGCCTCGAACAGGCGGCCGGCCGGAGCGCTTGCGCCACCGCTGCCGTTGACTGCGCCGGTGAGCGCGCGCTCGACGAGCGCCGCGCGTTCGCGCAGGTAGCGGTCGAGTTCAAACGCCGGCGCATTGCTCTGCGCCCGCGGATGGCCGTCGGCCGCGGCAGTGTGCTGACCGTTATTCGCAGCTGCGGCAGCGCCATGCACTCGCTCATGGTCGTGCGCATGATCCCGCCGGTCGGATTTCACTTCCTCCGCCATCGAACTCTACTCTGGCCTCATCACAAGATCGTTCTTACCCCGCGGCGCGCGACATCCGCCGGCGCGCGGCAGCCCCGGTCAGGACATATAGTGGCGCACCATCCGCCACGAATCCTTCAGATTCTCCCCGAACTGCAGCGCCACGGTCCCCTCGAAGCCCGAATGCAGCTTGCAATCGCGGCATCGAACGTCCTGCTTGGTGCGGTAGTACTCCCAATCGGTCGCCTGATGCATCTGGCTGAAGGTCTTGTAGTGGCCGTTGGTGATGAGGTAACAGGGGCCCTTCCAGCCTTGTGGATTACGCGTGACGGTGGTCCACGGGCTGCACAAAAGGTCGCGGTCACCCACCAGGTAGTCGAGATATATCGGAGTATTGATGATCTTATAGTCGTCGGCGAGCTTGCGCACGCGCTTGAACTTCAACGGCATCTCTTCGCGCTTGAGGTATATCTCGTCGTTGGTCAGCACCTGGTAGTGATAACCCGGTGTGAGCAGCATCCCGTCGACGCCGAGCCCGCCGAGCATCCTGACCAGCTCCTCGATCTCTTCCGCGCCGGTTTCGCGGAAGATCGTCGAGTTGGTCTGCACGCGATAGCCCTTCTCCTTGAGAAGTTTGATCATGCGCACGCAGGTGTCGAACACGCCGGCGCGATCGACCACGCGGTCGTGAGTCTCGCGCATGCCGTCGATATGAACGTTGAAGCTCAGATAGGGGCTGGGACCGACCTGCCGCACGAAGCGTTCGAGCAGGATCGCGTTGGTGCAGATCTGCACGTGCCGCTTTTGCTCGATCAACCCGCTGGCCAGCGGCACAATATGCTTGTACATCAGCGGTTCGCCGCCGCAGACCGAAACGATCGGCGCGTCGGCTTCCTCTGCTGCGCCGAGCGCCTCCTCCAGCGGCATCTGGTCGCGGATCGTGTCCTTGTATTCGACGATCCGGCCGCATCCGATACAAGCGAGGTTGCACGCATGCAGCGGTTCCAGCATCAGCACCAGCGGGAAGTATTTCTCGCCCGCACGCCGCTTGCGGCGCATGTAGCGTCCGAGGTCCAGCATCAGCTTCAGCGGTATTCGCATAGTGAGAGCATTCTCCGGATTCGGTTCGTGGAAAGCAGGGTCAAGCGACAGCCTTGCCGCCTTCCGCGGGGCGATTCGCAGAATCGCGGAACAGCCACTCCTCGAGCATCGTGACCGCCCGGCTCAAGTCTTCGGACGTGCTGCCTGTGAACAGGAAGCCCAGCAGCGAGCCGTTGAGCGCCGAGACGGTGAAGTTGGCAGCCGCCTCGGGCGCGATGTCGCGCGAGCAAAGATTCTTCTCCTGCGCGCGGCGGACGATGTCGACCATCAGTTCACGGTAGCCGTCATACAGTTTCATCACCTGAGTGGCGAGTTCCTCGGGGACCTTCTCGCCGTGCAGCAGTTGGCCAAGGAAGAAGCGCACCGAAGGAGCGTTCTCGCGCACGAAAAGCAGGTACGATTGCACCAGCTTGCGGAGCTGCGCGCGCTCGTCAAGCGCTCCGACCTCTTCGGCAAAGTCGATGAAATACGGCTCAAGCAACCGGTTGAGGACCGCGAGGAAGAGATCCTCCTTGGTCTTGAAATGCCAAAAGATCAGCGCCTTGCTGACCTTCGCCTCGCGCGCAACCTCGGACATCGAAGTTTCATGAAATCCGCGGCGGGCGAACAGGGGGATCGCCGCGTTAAGGATTTCATCCCGCGAATCCTGAGGTTTTTCCTGCAAAGTCGGCTGCGAATCGGACGCCATATACTCTGGCAGGATGCACCGTGGCTGTCTCTCTCGACCACCCTTACCGATTTCATCGGTGAGGCGATGGAAAGCCCTAGAAGGCTGTGAAAATAGCCCTCGGCCCGTCGCTAACCTACCGGTCAATGAGCACTTTTATAGGCCGGTTGCCCAAAGTCAATAGGGGCGGAAGCCTTGAAGTAACAGGCAATTCATCGAAGCTTAACCTGATTGCCGCCTTGCCGGGCTGATTCCTGGGCGCCCAGCGTCAAGGCGAGCGCGGCATGCGCCTCGGCCAGGTTTTCCGCCGCAACGACCCCCGCCGTAGCTTCATTGCGGATTGCCCGCTCAAAGTCGGCGGCCATCCCAGCGAACCATGCGGAATGGTAGGAGTCGTCGGCTTCGGGCGCAGGCGAGAGATCCTCGGATGTCCCGGACCGCGCGGTCAGGACGACGCGGCCATCCTCGATTTCAAGCGCCGCCTCGCTGCCGTAGAGCATCGCGCGAGTGCGGCGCACCGGCGCGCGCCAACTCAGATGAGTGGAGGCGATCCTGTCGCCGGGAAAAATCACGCGGAGGTCGGCGACCTCCTCGACCGGCGCCGCCTGCCCGGCGCTGAGGACGGCCGTGACCGCCTCGGGGTCGATACCGCCCATCAGCCACCGCATCAGGTAGAAGACGTGCCATCCGTGATCCACCAGGATTCCGCCGCCGCTCGCCGCGCCGAGGCGCCATCGCCCACCCATGCCGGTGCCGCCACCGGCAGGCGCCGTCCGTAGGCGGTCGAGCGCGAGGTACCCAATTTTGCCGACCCGCCCTGCCGCCACGAGGTCGTGCGCAAGCCGATAGGTGGCGGCGTACTTCCAGTTGTGGACGCACATCAGCACGCGGCCGCGGCTTGTGGCGGAGTCGCGCAACGAATCGAACTCGTCGCGCGCGAGGCAAAGCGGCTTCTCGACCAGGACGTGAGCACCGGCTTCAAGCGCCATCCGCGCCGTCGCCGCGTGATAGGTGGGCGGACTTGCCACGTCCACAAAGTCCAGCCGCTCGCCGTCGAGCATCAGTTCGAGATCGTCATACACGCGTATGTTCGGGATGAGACGCATCGCGTGATGGCGCCGTTCGGAGACCGGGTCGTGAATCGCAACGATATTGACGTCGGGGCGCGTGCGCCATCCGGCCAGATGGGCCTGCGCGGCAACCTCGCCGAAGCCTGAGATCGCTCCGCGCAGCATCATCGCGCCAGCGCCTTGCTTTCGATCGACTCCGCCTTCCCCGGCGCAAAGATGTCCGCGCTTGGGCCGCAGGATTTCAGAGATACACCTTGGCCAGCCGTTCGAGTTCCGGCGCGTACTTCTCCGGCCCGAGCGCACCGGCGACCAGCGCGATCACGAAACGGCCGACGCCAAGCGCGGCATACTTGCCAAGTTCGTCATGGGCTTTGGCGTGCTCGTCGCCGAGCGAACCCATCACCGTGAGATCGAGCCTGCTGTAGTCGCGGCCGGCCTTGTGGCATTCCTCGCGCAACTCGGCGGTCGCCTGCTTCATCTCATCGACGGTGATGCGAATCGGGCACCATCCGTCGCCCCACTTGGCAACGCGCTTGAGCGCGTTCTTGTCGCGGCTGCCGAGCAGCACCGGAGGTCCGGCCGGCTGGGCCGGCCGCGGATACGAGCGGATCGCGGGAAAGCGCACGTACTTTCCTTCGAACGACGCCTCGCCCTTGCTCCACAGCTCGCGCATCGCCGCGACGTATTCGGCGGTCTGCGTCCAGCGACGCGGAAAGTCGCCGCCGAGCAGCTCGGTCTCTTCGCGCAGCCATCCCGCGCCGACGCCGAAGATGAAGCGGCCGCTGGAAAAGCTGTCGAGGCTGCCGATCTGCTTGGCCAGGATCATCGGGTTGTGCTCGGGCACCAGGCAGATGCCGGTCGCGAGTTTCAACCTCTTTGTCGCCGCGGCAGCCATGCTGAGCGCGACGAACTGATCGCCCATATGCGAATAGACCGGCGGAATCGGTCCGCCTTGCGGGAAAGGCGTCTTGGGATTGACGGGGAGTATCGGATGCTCGGGCACCCACATCGATTCGAAGCCCAGCGCCTCTGCCGTGCGGCAGAAGTCGGCGGGGTTGGCGGTATCCTCGGTGAACGGCATCAGCAGTCCGATTTTCATGATCATGATCTCCCGCGCGTACTTATGGGCCGTGCGCCAGTGCGCGCGGCCCCGACCGATCTCTGTCAAAAAGCCTTCTCGAATACCAGTAAACGGGGCCGCTTACTGCACGGTTATCGGAATCCGCAAATCGAAAACGGAATCGATCGCCACGCCGCCCCTCATCGCGGGAAAGAAACGCCACTGCTTGAGCGTATCGAGCAGAATCTGGTTCAGCCGCGGGTCCGGCGTCGGCTGCGCCAGCGTCACCTTCACGCTGCCGTCGTAGGAAACCTCGAAGTGAGCGACCGCCACCGCCTGGAAAGCCTCTTCGCGCAGGTCGTCGGGAATTTTCGGCGTCGGCGAATAGATCGCCCGCGCGCCGAGGCTGTCGCTGCCGAGTCCCGGCCCGCCCGTGCCCTCCTTTCCCTGCGGCGCGCTGCTGCTTTCGGCGCTCGCGCCCGTCGCCGCCTTGGACGGCGCGCTGGATTCGGCCGGAGCCTTGCTCGTTCCAGCGATGGACGGCGGGGCCTGCGGTATGGCTCTCGCCTTATGCGGAACCGGTGGCGGAATCGCTTTGCGCCGGACCTCGGGCTTCGGCTTGGGCAGTGCCGGCGCCACGGGATGCGGAGCGGCGGCGGGACCGCCCTGGAGGCCCGCGGGCGGGGGCACTTCCACGATCCGCGCCTCGATCGGCGTGAGCTCGGGCAGCGGCGGGGACGTCTGCTTGAGAACCAGCGCAAAAGCGAGCAGCACCCCCGCCCAGATCGCGACCGCGAGCGGCGCCGTCCACGCCAGCCGCCGCCAGGGCTCGTCCAGGAAGGGCGATGCTGTTTGAAGGGCGCCGCTCATTGGCGCTTGACCGCGATCAGAAAATGCTCGACGCCGGCGCGGCGCGCCTGCAGCATCGCTTCCACGACGATACCCTCGGGCGCGGCGCTATCCGCGTTGACCACGACTCCGCGATCGCTGCTCCCCTGCAACATGCTCTTCAGCGCAAAAGCCATCGTCTCCAGCGTCGCCGGAGTCTTGTCGAGAAATATCTTGCTGTCCTTGGTAATCGTCAGGGCGACCGGCTCCTTGTGCTGAAGGTTGGGCGCTTCCCCCTGCGGAAGGTTGACGGTGATCGAATTGAGGCTCTGCATCGACAGCGAGGCCAGCATGAACGTCACCAGCAGAAAGAACATCACGTCGATCATCGGGATGATCTCTATCCGGCCGCGCCGGTAGCCCCGTCCCCTGCGCAGTTTCATCGCTTCGCCCTCCCCTCGCGCGCCGTCAGCGCAGTCACGCCCGCAACCGGTTCCTTCGCCTCGCCCTCCTCTTCGTCGAGGCGAATATGGTCGATCAGCTTCGAGCCGAGGCGCTCGAGATGGTCGAGCGCCTGCGATTGCGTTCGCGCGAAAAAGTTGAACCCGAAGAGCGCGAAAAGTGCGATCAGGAGGCCCAGCGCGGTCGAGATCAGAGCCTGCGCCACGCCCGACGTCACCTGCGTGGGCGCCACTAGCCCCGACCCGCCGATTACCTTGAACGCCTGCATCATGCCGGTGATCGTTCCGAGCAGACCGAGCAGCGGCGCCGCGGTGACCACGGTCTCGAGTATCCAGAGCCCGCGGCTCAGATGCTTCTCGATATCGCCGGCCTCGTCGCCGGCGCGCGATTCGACCCACCACGCCGGCTTGCCGCGATTTTCGCTAATCACTTTGAAGAATCGCCGGTAAACGTTAACCGGCGCGAGAGCTGCCAGATGCCGCTCGAGCTCGTCCCACTGAAACCCGTAGGTCTCCACCAGCGCCGACAGCGAGCGCGGCAGGCGCAGGGAGCGATAGTACGCTACCGCGCGATCGAGAATGATCAGTACGGCGACCACGCCCAGAAAAAGCAGCGGATATACTATCGCGCCGCCGTATTGCAGTTCGTTAAGAGCGCCTCTCAGTTCACTCATAGCCGCAACCTCGCATCTGTGTCAGTCTCATCAGTCTTCGGTGATTCGGTTTTCGCTAATCCTCACTGGACCGCCGTATGGCCAAACGAGGGAAGTTCCCATTTTATCCCGCCGTAGAACGCGCGGCGCGGTCCGTATTGCGCGGCGAACACGCCGATCCCCGTGCCGTTGCGAATCTGGTAGGTGCGGTCGTTGAGATTGATCACCGCCGCGCGCACTTCAACCGGCCCGGCGTGGGGCAAAATCATGCGCTTGGTGATACCAGCGTCGATCTGAATGTAGTATGGCAGATTTCCGGTGTTGGCGAAGCCATCTCTAAGGCCGCTGCCGTAAATTCCGTCGATGCTGAATCTGAAGCCCTGCCAGATGTACACCGCTCCGGCGGATGCCGAGAACGTCTGGTCATGGTCCAGAAATATATAGTGATTCGCTATATCGGCGAGTTCATCGGGCGCAAAATTGAATTGCCCGGACTCAACCTGGGTGCCTTGCGCGACACTATAGTCGAAGTTCTCGTACAGATAGAGATTCTCGTGATTGTATGAGCCGGTCTGTTCTACGCCATATACACGGCCCTTGGCATAGTTGAACGTTTGATAGATGAGCGCGGGCCCAAACTGTCCCTCGTCGATCAGGTCGCTCGCCTTTTTGTAGTAGGAATCGATCCCCAGGGTCAGGCCGGGGACGACCTGCTGCGTGACTCCAGCGTCGAAATAGTGATCGCGCTCGACGGTCGGGTTGCCGTTGGCAAGCGACGCGGCCGCGCCCGTGGTATTGGTAAACTTCTCGATGTCGCTGACCGATACCAACTCTGTCGGCGGCGGCGTGAAGTAGCGCGCGTACGCGGCATGAAGCGTCGTGTTCTTGAACAGGTTGTAGGTGGCGCCGATGCGGGGGCTGGCCTGGTCGGCTCGAGTCAGACCGTCGTAGAGATCGAATCGCACGCCGTAATTTATGGTCAGCTTCTCAACTGGCTTCCATTCATCCTGCGCGTAGAGACTATAGATCCAGGTCTGGAGGGCTCTGTTGTCGGTAATCGAAACCGGAACCGTCGAAGGAATCCCCGTCGTCTGGTTTATCGGAAAGGTCGCCTCGTGGTTGTCGATCTCCGCGCGCTCCGCGTCGAAGTATCCGCCGAGGCGAAACGTATGGGTCGCGAACGCCCGGTAGGTCGTATCGACCTGGAAGCCGTTTCCCCAATCGCTGCGGAACACCCTGGAAGCGGCACCGTCGTAAATCAGGTCGCCGTCGAAATCCGGGTAGAACGAAACCGTCGAATAGCGGCTGAACGGAGCGATCTGATAATCGAACTTGGAGCCGATCGTCCCCTGAAGAGCGAATACTCCGAAATAGTTTTGCTCAAACTGGTTTTCATCGACACCCGCCGACGGATAAGCCGGAACGCCCGAGAGCGTAAAGACCTGCGGCTGGTCCGGATTCGCCGGGATCTGGAAATGGTTTGCATCCGATCCGGTAATGAGGCTGAGGCGCGTGGTCGAGTTCAGAAAATAAGAAAAATAACCGAACGCCTGTCCCTGATAGGATTGATCGTGAATCGGCGAAGGGCCCGGCGTCGGCGGTTCGACCCCGCGGGTCGTGCTGAGGTACTGGCCAGTCACGAAGTAGCTCAGCTTGCCAACTGAACCGCCGTACTCGAAGCTCGGCTGGATGGTCGAGCGCTGTCCGCCGTAAAACTCGACGTCGCCACCGTTATCGAGCAATCCGTCCTTGGTCTTGATGTCAACCACGCCTGCCGTTCGGAGCCCGAACTCCGCCGGCAGGGCGCCGGTCAGCAGGCTGATATTTTGCGCGAAGCGGGGACTCAACACCTGCCCGAATCCTGTTATCCCCTCCGGCAACTGGACGCCATTAATGCGGTATTGAAGGTTGGCATGGTCGCCGCGCACGTGAAGCTGGCCGTATGAATCCTGCACCACGCCGGGCGCCTGAAGCAGCACGTCATTCAGACCCGTGTTCGAGCCCTGGGTAAATCCTGTATCGCCTGCTGGCTGAAACGATAGACGCTGCCGCCGGTCTCCGGCGACAGCTCGTTGCGGGCCCTGTTGAGGCGCTGCGCCACCACCGCCATGCTGATCGCCGCTTCCGATTGCAGCGCGAGCGTCAAGGGTTTAGACCCCTTTGCGCTCACGCTAACGATCGCGGTAGCGATTTTGAAGGTCTCCTTGCTTGCCGTTACCGCATACACGCCGGGCGCTATGCCGGGGAAAGTGAAACGGCCCGCCGCGTCGCTCTGCGCTTTCGCGACCGTCTTGCCCGCGCTGTTCTGAAGTTCGACCGTCGCGCCCTGAACCGGACGCCCGAGCGCGTCGGTGACCGTCCCGGTTATTGCCTGCCGGGCAGTCGTCTCCGATAGCGCCTTGGCCGCCCGCGCACTGGCGGCAAGCGGCACCAGGAACAGGAGGCTTGCCAGTCCGGATACAAGAATATGCAAACGTCGCATCTCACACTCCTCCAAGAGCGAAACATCGCGCCGCCGCGATCGCGCGCGCGGCGCTGCGCACGGCCAAAAGACCGCACGCGATTACTCAGCTTTGGGAATCGAGGAGAGTCAGACCGACGCGGGCGGAGCCCGGCCGAACAGATGCGAACTGCGGACGGAACACGGCGCTACCCGAGCTGCGCGACGCGGGCTCCATCGCTCAGGCGACGGCACCGCTGGATGCGGCGCGATGACGAACGCTATCGGACTATGGAAACGAACTAAACAGAGCGCGCACAGGCCGTTGTCGAGGCTGACGGCGGCGGGAGTCGCATATTTCTCGGCCGACGGAAAAGGATGGAAATGCGCGGCGCCCGCTGTCTGCGCGAGCAAAAGGACGACTGCTAGAAACGCAGCCGCGCCGCGCGTCCATCGCCACCGACCTATCTGATACCCTGACCGCATACTACATTGGGCACCGATTCTTATCGGACCATATCGAGTGTGCCGCCTTCGGTCTGGCCCGTCAAGCAAGCCTCGCTGGACGAGTCTCACGCGTCGGAATTTCGCAAATGAACGGGAATGTGTTTTCGTGCAATTGGAAACCTCCCCTCGAAGCTCTCGTTGACGCCGGTTTTGAAGTGGCGTAGGAAATGAAACCGTGAATCGTTCGACGCGAAAGTTTCGTCCCTGGATGGCTCTCCCGGCCTCGGGCGCTATTCTCGCTGCGGCCGCGGTCCTCCTGCTTGGGATGGCGAGGGCTCCTCGATTCACCCAGGTCACCGCGAATCCGCAGATAAGTATCGGGATCAACAACCTGCGGCCTGGAGAGGTACGCTTCTTCGTGTACCGTGATCGTGCGGGCGAACGAATCCGCTTCCTTCTCGCGCGCGACTCCACCGGGCAAACGAAAGCCGCCTTCGATGCCTGCCAGCGGTGCTACCTCTATCACAAGGGCTACGTCAGCTCGGATGGAGATTTGGTCTGCAAATACTGCCGCAACCACTACCGCTTGGAGACGATTGAAGCGGGTTTGGCGTCGTGCGTCCCCGTAAAACTGCCCACGCGGATTGTCAGACAAACCGTGAACATCAGGCCGGCGGACCTCGAACGGGGAAAAGGGCTCTTCTGAGGGCGTTGCGATGGAGCGGGTGTTTTCAAAGGCGGAGCTCAGAATACTCAGTTCGATAGTGGCTCTCATGCTGGTGCTGAGCGGCGCGCCGCTAACAACTGGAGTTGTCGTTGTCGCGGGTACAAGCCAGCCGGAATTCACACTCAATATCTGCCAACCGGTTCAGTCCTTTACCTGTCCGTCGACGATTGTTTTCGCTCGTTCGGCAGACTATGCATTGCCGTTCGTTCTGCTCTTTTCAGGTTCGATCACGTTCAAACCTTCTGCGAGAATATTGGAACGCGACCTTTCTCCTGACACTCCGCCGCCAAAGCGTTTCGCCTAAGACCCCTCCGCATCAACAAATTTGTTCCTTTGACTCCGGACGCTGCTCCAGCAGCGGGGAGTCGATGCCTTTCTGTGCGGCAGTGCCGCGGGGAGAAATTTATGAGGCCCATTCGGCCGATCCGGTTTTCGTGGCGACAACGTTGGGGCGCGTCCAGTTTCTGGCGCACGATCGGACGGCTGTCGCTCTTGGCGGGACTGCTTTTAACTCTGACCCCAAGTTTGAGCTGGGCCTGCGCCTGTGGATGCAGCGTCTTCGACGTGGGCACTCCATCGCTTATACCGAACGGCGCCGGCGGCACGGTGTGGTTGGAGTATGACTTCATGAACCAGTACATCAATTGGCACGCCACCGGACCGTCCTCCGGCAACAACAATGATGACAAGCAGATCAAGACCCACTTTTTGACCGCAGGTGCGCAATACATGTTCAATCGCGACTGGGGATTGATGGTGACCGTCCCCTACACGATCAGAACGTTCCGAACCCAGGGCGACGGCAACGACATCAACCAGTACAACCATGCCAATTTTGGCGACGTGCGAATTTGGGGCATGTACACGGGCTTGTCAGAGGACATGTCGCTTGGTTTGCTCGCTGGATTCAAGCTTCCAACCGGCGACCACACATACAACGATTTTGATCGCGACACCTCGATCGGAACCGGGAGCACCGATCTCTTGCTGGGTGCCTACAAGATTGGAAATCTGCCCAACCGGATTGGAAATGTTGGCCTTACGTTCCGCGATCGCCCGTTTAACTGGTACATACAGGCGGCGTACGAATATCCGTTCAGCACAACGGGCAACTACACTCCCGGGAAAGAGTTTAACGGTGCGCTCGGTGCCTTCTACAACTTTGGCAACGTCGGACCGATTGTGGAACTTTCTCCGTTTCTATCGATACTCGGTTCAGTTCGCACGCACGATCTGGGTTCGGAGGCAGACACTCCCAACAGCGGTTATGACCGCATGCTGCTCGCCCCGGGTGGTGAGATCGGCTTCCGGAATTTTCGCTGGTATGCCGACATTGAGTTCCCCATCTTCCAGTTTGTAAACGGAAACCAGTTAACCACTCCTTACTTAATCAAGACGATCTTCAGTTATGATTTCTGAGGATATAGAGAATGACATCAACATCGAGACTTCTCCTCATCGCGTTGCCGTTGGTACTCGCAACATTAATGAAGCCTTCCGACCTGCTCTGCGCTACCAGCGTTGGACAAGCGGCACCGGCGCTCGTAGTCGAAGAACTGAGCGGCCATACATTCGATCTTGCGGCCGAGCGGGGCAAGGTGACGATCGTGAATGTCTGGGCGACCTGGTGTCCGCCATGTCGGAAGGAAATGCCGGCTTTGGACGCCTTTTACAAACGCTATCACGCTCTGGGGCTGGAGATGATCGGCCTGAGTGCCGACCGTCCCCGTGATCGATCCGAAGTGGCCAAGGTCATGCAATCGCTCAGCTATCCGGCGGCGATGCTGCACGCGGCGAAATCCGATGGGTTCGACGAACCGAGCGCGCTGCCGGTAACTTATGTGGTCGACAGAAACGGAATCGTGCGGGCAAAACTGGTGCCGGACGACAAGCCATTGACGGAACAAACTCTGGCGACCGTAGTGATACCCTTGCTGTCTGGGCCATCAGGCACACAAGCTTCTACGCACTGAGGCTCAACACGTCCATGGATCGCCGGAGATTGGCATTGCTCGCGGTGCCGCTGTTCACGAGCTGCGCAACTGCGCGCCCCCCAGCGCCTGGTCAGGACCCCAGGCATGCTTATTTCCAGCAAGAGCGCCAGGAAATTGACGACAGCGAAAATCGATCTGTCAGACAAGTACTGGCGTCCGGCGAGCACGAAATTGACTCCATCGCGCAAAGTCCTGGGCCTTCTAAAAATCCTGGACCTTCTAGAAATGACCCGAGCCAACAGGTAGCGGGTGAGCAGACGGCGCGTTTAGACGAGTGCAGAACGAGCGCCGCGCGCGAGAAAGAAACGTTGTCCGAGCGCGAGCGAAAACAGTATCAAGACGATGCGCAGAAAGAAGGAGGCCGCAAATCTCTCATGATGATTCTCAGTACAGGACCTCGCTGAAGCGGCTGCTCGATAGGCGCTGAACCGCTGATTCGGACTCGAGCCAGTAACTCTAATGGGCTCTACACCGTCGATTGCGAGGACTCATCCCATATCGCCGTCTAACGTGAGGAGAATCGCTCGCCGGGTTATGCGTGACGTTGACGGCGTCCTTCTGATCGCACTGATATCGCTGGCCGCAGGGTTCTCTATCAATCGGTTCTCGACGCGACCGCTTCCGCTTGTCTATCAGACGCCTGAGCAGCGATTTGATGCCGAGTTAACATCCCTGGTTGCGGCACCGCCGTTCGCGCTCCCGCCCGCGCCGACTATCGGGTTTCCGGAATTTCGCACGGCCGTCGAAAAGAAGAGTGCTTTGATCTTCGATGCGCGGCCTGCCCCATTTTTCATCCAGGGACACGTTCCCGGTGCGCTCAACCTCGCGCGGGACGATTTCGCGCACGATTACCAACGCCTGTCGGCGGTGCTGAAGGCCGCCAGCGACAAACCGATCATCGTTTATTGCTCCGGGGGCGTCTGTCACGACAGCCGCCTCGTTGCCAACGCGCTGTTGACGCTGGGCTTCAGTGACGTGAGGGTCTTCACCGGCGGATGGGAAGTGTGGTCGGCGGCCGGGCTACCCGTCTCGTGGGGGGCCGTACGGTGATGTCGCCCGACACGCGAACCCATAACTACCTTGTGCCGGCCATCGCGGCCGCACTCGCCGCGTTGTTCATTTATGCGGGTGCCGGCAAAGTCCGCGACCCGCTGCAGTTTGCGGACGCCATCGCTGCCTTCGCCATTTTGCCGGCGACCGTTATCAACATGCTGGCGCTGAGCCTGCCTGTGTTCGAGATCGCATGCGGTCTTCTTCTGCTTGTGCCTCAAACAAGAAAAATCGGGACACTGGCGGTGGCTTTAAGTTCTCTGATCTTTTTCGCGGCCTTGCTCTCCGCACTGGTTCGAGGTCTTACGCTCGATTGCGGTTGCTTCGGCAGCGGCGCACCGTCGCGACCGAGGATGTGGCTGGAGCTCGGCCTGGATGTGGTGCTCTTCAGCAGCTCTCTCTTCGCGTATTGTCGCCTGCTCGGCCGCGACAACAACGTGACGCTTTCCGCATCAGGGTCTCCCTCACGCATCGGAGCCTGACAGGAGCTTGACCGAAGTCAAAAAATCACGCTGAGCGAATCTTTCCGCGGCGCATCAAAATTCGCTGGAAGCCGTCTCCGTAGCGATAGATAAGAAACCTCGCGATTTGATTTGAAGCTTGAGGGACCGCGGGCTACTTCCAGCCGAAGAAATCGCTCGCCCAGACGAAGTTTCCGACTCCGGCGGCGCGCGCTGCGGCCGCGTCGACTTCCTGATCGCCGACCATCGTCGAGCCCTTCATTTCGACCCCATACATCGCACCCAACTCGGTCAGCATCCCGCCCTTGGGCTTGCGGCAGGCGCACCCGTGCGCATCGTCGTGCGGACAGATCTGCCATCCGGTGATGATGTCGCCGAGCTGGCGGTCGAGCTCGGCGATTGCGTCCTCGACCTGTTGCAGGGTCAGGCGGCCGCGCGCGACTCCGGCCTGGTTCGTCACAACGAAAATCAGATGGTCGCGAATGGGGCGGAGCTTCTCGGCCACGCTTGGCAGCAACTCGACTATGATTTTCCCGTCGCGGCCGAGCGGAAGCTGGCGCGTGTCGTCCATTTTGACGAGCGTGCCCGCGAGGTCGCAGAAGAGCCCTAGGTTTCCGCCATTTTCCGCCATTGAGTATTCCTTGAATGCTCGCGACCGGCGCCCATCACTTCATCCTGACCATACAGCTGCTTGAACCTCATGCAGAGCCGTCGCGGCGGCGAGCGTTGAAGTATCGGCGCGTCGTTTTATCAAAGATCTCAGCGCTATCTCATTAACTGACTGAAAGGGATCATGCCTCAGGGAGCATTGCGCCAGTCGACCCGATCACGGACATGGGCGAAGACTTCGTCGAGGATCTCGACTCCCGCTTCGGCCTGTTCACGCGTGATGACCAGCGGCGGATTGATCCGCATGCGCGGGAAATAGCCCATCACGAGGAGGCCGCGCTTGAGTGCCTCGATGAAGATAGTCTCGGTCGTCGAGCGGCCGAGCAATTCCCTGGTTTTGCGATCGCGGACGAGGTCGATGCCGATCAGCAACCCTTTGCCGCGGACATCGCCGACGAATTCGTATTTTTCCTTGAGCCGCATCAGGCGCTCGAGCATGAACGCACCGACGACGGCGGAATTTTCAACCAACCGCTCGTGCCGGATCGTGCGCAGGGTTTCGGCGACCGCCACCGCAGCGAGCGGATTGCCGCCGTAGCTCGAGGACGAGGCGCTCGGTTTGCCGAACGGCTCGCTGTGCCCCAACTCATCGCTGAGCAGCACGCCGGAGACCGGAAATCCGGAACCCATCCCCTTGCCTACGGTCATGATGTCGGGCGCGACACCGCTGTGCTCCACTCCCCACATCCGTCCGGTGCGGCCGAAGCCCGTGATCATTTCGTCCGCGATCAGCATCGCGCCGCGCTCGTGCGCGAGTTGCGAGACCGCGGGCAAATAGTCGTCAGGCGGAATGACGTTGCCCGCCGTCCCCTGCATCGGCTCGACTATCACCGCCGCCAGCGCGCCGGCGGAGGCGCGCTGGAGCTGCTCGCGCGCAAAATCGACGCAGTACATGCCGCACCCCGGATATTCCAGCTTGAACGGACATCGATAGCAGTCGGCATACGGCACCATGTATTGGCCGCCCGGCAGCGGGCCGTAGCCCTGCTTGGATTCGTCGCCGATAAGTCCGATCACGCCGCCGGTCTTGCCGTGAAACCCGCCCCAGAAGCTCAAGACCTCGTGGCGCTTGGTCTTCGACCGCGCAAGGCGGAGCGCCGCTTCGACCGCCTCGGCGCCGCCGCTATACAGATGAGCGCGATTTAGCCCGGCGGGCGCCGCCTCGCTCAGCATCCTGAAAGCCTCGGCGCGCTCAGGCGTCGCGAAAGTGCCGACGATCAGCCGTGAGGCCTGGCGGGCGAGCGCCTGCGCAAGCGCCGGATGGCCATGGCCGAGGCTCGCGACCGCGACGCCGGCAAAAAAATCGACGAACACGTTGCCGTCGACGTCGATGAGCGTGGCGCCCTCGCCGTGGTCGAACGCAAGTCCAGCGAGCAGCGAGATACGCTGACGGCCGGGCGCTATATGGCTTTGCTCGTGGGCGAAAAGCGCGCGCGAATTCGGTCCCGGAATCGCGGTGGTAATTTTCGGCTGAAGGCCGGGGCCGCGCGCGTCCGGCGTGCCGCTCGGGATAACCGATCCGTTTTCGGTTTTCGATCGATTGTCGGCCGCGGTTCCGCTTGCGGTCTTTAGAGCGCCGGCCTTTCGCGGCGTCGGGTATTGCGGTTTGCTCATGCTGCGGCCTGCGTGGGACCTCCTAGAGAAACTCGCTCAGTAGCCGTTCACAAGCCCTGGCGCGGCCGGCGCGCGAGCATCAGGCAGCGCCGCGCAATCGCGCGCGCCGCGGCTTCGCGCACCCGGCTGAAACTCGGCCAATCGTTGAAATCGATCATCATGAACCGTTCGCCGTCGATGACTGCGTCGCCGCCCCACGCCTCGAGACCCAGCGCGGCGGCGGCGGCGGCGGCGCTGCGCGCAAGCTCAAGCCGCGCCCGCTCGGAGATCGAATCTTCGCGACCCTCTTCGCCAAGCGCGGCGAAGTACTCGCCGCCGCTAACGCCATAAAACTTTACCACCCTGCCCTCGACCGCCTGTTGCACGTACGCGACCGGCACTCCGCGCTCGGCCATCCCGCCGAGCGCCGCGCGCAGCGCGCCCCGGCTTTCTACCCGCTGCACGTCGTCGGGCGCAAGCGCATGCAGGTCGCCGCGCTTGACGAACATGGGCGAATCGAGGTCCAGCACGCCGAGCGGCGAAAGGTCGGGCGGCCGCGAGCCGGTCCGGACCAGCGCGCCGGTCGGCACCGGCACGCCGGCATGGACAAGGCCCGCGCAGAGCAGGTCGCGGTAGCAATTGCGGATTGCGAGCGCCGAATTGATCGCCAGCGCCCCCTGCTGCTCGAGCGCCACCAGGCAACCGAGCGCGCGCTCGCCCTGACACATCGCGAGCACCAGGTCCGGGCCTTCCGGCGGATCGTTAACGAAGTCCGCGGCGCTGATCGCGAAGATCTCGACGCCATGGCGCTTCAGTTCGGCCAGCACCGCGTCGAGAATGGCGGCATCGTGTCCGACCTTGCCCGGCGAGAACTCGGGCTCGCGATAGATTCCGAGCGCGCGCATTTCAGCCACGGCTCCCGCCGGATCGCTCGGCGCCCGCGACCATCGCGCGCGCGGCGGCGAGGTCGGCCGACTCGTCCACGTCGATTGTCGTCGCGAGCTGGATCGCACCAAGGCGCATCCCGCTCGCGAGCGCCATCGCGAGCAGCTTGCGCATCGCGTCGAGCCCTTCTGCGCGCGCACGCCCGGCAAGATCGAAAATCGCCGCGGGCAGGTAATAGAATCCGGCGGTGACGGTCGCGCTCTCCCGCTCGCTGAGCGCCGCGATCGCACCGTCCGACGCGACCTCGGCGAATAGCGGACGCTCGTCGCCGCGCCATTGCACCACGGCGAGGGCGCCATCGAACCGCGCCTCGGCGCCGCCGGTCAGTTCGAGCGCGCATCCGACGAAGTGGCGCAACTCGGCCGCTTCGACCACGGCGTCAACGGTGGCGAGCAGGAAGTGCGATGCGCCGCGCAGATGCTCGCCCAATGTGAACAGTGATTCCATCGAGCTCGCCGTGTCGCGCGCCGCAAGCGTCATCCAGGGAGGAATCGCAACGGCGCCGGCAGCAAGGAGTGCGGAAGTCTCCGAGTTGACCAACGCCACGACCGTGTCCGCCCCAGCTTCGCGCAACATCCGCGCCTGCCGCACGAGCATCGTCTCGCCGCCAAGCTGGACCAGCGGCTTGGGCAGATCGTGCACCGCGCTCCGCAGCCGCTCGCCGCGGCCGGCGGCAATGATCGCGCCGCGAAGCGGGGCCCGTCGATTTCGGGCTTCTGGCTGTTCGCTTACCACTTGAGGCCCTTCAATTCGTCGAGCGTATCGACCGTATGATGTGCAATCGCGGCCGCCTCGCGGGCCTGCGGATGGTCGCCCGCGCCCGCGTGATGCCCGCGCAGCCAGATCGCGCGCATCCCGAGCTTTCGCGCCGGCGCGCAATCCTTGTGCAGCGAGTCCCCCACCATCGCAACCTGGTTATGCGGCAGATCGAGCACCTTCAGCGCGGCGACGAATATCCGTTCGTCGGGTTTGAAGACGCGCATGTGCTTGGAGTCGATCGCGACCTGGATGAGCTCGCGGATGCCGGCCTCGACCAGCACCACCTGCAGATTGCCGTAGAAATTCGAGACCACGCCGAGCTTGAATTCGCGCGACAACTCCTTGAGCAGTCCGCGGCTGCGCGCGAGCCCCTCCGCGGACTCCTCGGCAAAGTCGGACGCGATGCGAAAGGCGAGATCGTGACGATCCTCTCCCAGACCCGCGAGATGCTCACGCACGTTGTCAGGCCCGTGACGATGGAGATGGTCGACCTGATGGCTGACGAGCAGCTTAACCAGGTCTCGCAGGTTGTGGCGATGGATTTCGTCGCCGGCCTGGTAGGCGGTCTGCGTGGCGTGAGAATAGGCCACGTCCAGCTCAGCGCGGGTAACCCCCACGCCGGCCGCATGATAGTGGCGCACAAAACGGTCCAGCCAATGATATGGATGGTCGAGTGTGCCGCCGAAGTCGAATAGAATCGCCCGGTTCGGACTGGCCACGGAATGAGTTTATCAGCCGCCGCAACGAGCCTCCACAAAAAGAGCGATTAAGAAGTTATTGAGCTGCGTTTCGCAAAAGTTAAGACTTATGCACAGGAAGCGCCGATGATTATGGGAAAGGCCCTGGACAAACCGGACGGTCAGTCCGTTGACTCCGCCCTTCTATTAGTCTAAAACCCTTTGTTCAATAAGGCTTTCTTTGATCGACACGGCACTAATCGACGTCCCGGCGCGCGCCGGCAATTTGATCTTCGGGCGATCGCTGTTGGAACGCCTGATGCTTATCTGTCAACGCGCCGGAGTGAAGCGCTTCTTCATCGAGGGCGACGTAGCCGGCGACGATGAGTTGCGAGCGTCTCTGGGTTCGTTCAGCGGCCATCCCGAGGTCACCTTCGTCGGTTCATTCGCCCAGGTCCTGGAGAAAATGCCGGCCGACGCGCCCTGTATCGTCCTCCGAGGGAATCTGGTGCTCGCCGCGTCGCAGCTGCGTGGGCTGCTCGACAAGCAGGCTGCGCGGCCGGGTGAGGCCGTCAGCCTCCAGAGCACCGACGCCAGGCGCGCCGGCAGCCTTGCGGCGGGACCGTTGGCGCTCCTCATTGACGAACCGGCCGCGACCGCCTCGGAACTCAGCGCGGCCGGGCAACTCCCCTTCGCGCTCGACGGCCGGCCCACCGACGTCCAGGAAGCCGAACGCCGCCTCGCGTGCGAGTTGCGTCGTGAGAGCGCCGGCACGGACGCGCTTATGGCACGATGGGTCGATCGGCGGCTCTCGTGGCGAATCAGTCTGAGGCTCGCACGCACGGCGGTCACGCCGAACCAGGTAACCCTCGCCAACACCGCCTTCGGACTGCTGAGCGCGTGGATGTTCAGCATCCCGGCGTACTGGCCGCGCCTTATCGCGGCGGTGATGTTTCTCTTCTCGGTGACGTTTGACGGCGTCGACGGCGAGCTTGCGCGGCTCAAGATGACCGAGTCGCGATTCGGCGCGCGGCTTGACGTTCTAACGGACAACCTGGTGCACATCGCGCTCTTCGCCGGTATCATGATTGGATGTTATCGGGCGAGCGGGAGCCGCGCCTACCTCTACCTGCTCGCCATCCTGCTGATCGGCTTCGGCCTCTGCGCGATCACCACCTGGCGCGCTACGAAGGTCGTCGGCGGACGCGCCGAACAATTCATTGCGCAGGTGGAACGGGTAAGCGGCCGAGACTTCGCCTACCTGCTCGTGGTGTTGGCGCTGCTCGATCGGATTAGTTATTTCGCCTGGGGAACGGCATTTGGCACTTACGTCTTTGCCCTCGTGATGTGGTTGATGACTACGCATCGGCACGATAGGCAAAGCGAGCTCGAACGGCGGCCCGCATAAGCGGAGCACCGCCAGGAGGCAGTGTGAAGAAACCG
Source organism: Candidatus Binataceae bacterium (assembly GCA_035500095.1). Taxonomy (NCBI): domain Bacteria; phylum Candidatus Binatota; class Binatia (SeqCode); order Binatales (SeqCode); family Binataceae (SeqCode); species Binataceae bacterium (SeqCode). Next base: position 4,609 of record DATJXN010000129.1, on the reverse strand, counting down.
CGTATCCTGCTGGTACAACCGACGACCATCCATCTGGACGGTACGCCGCATAAAACCCGCTGGCGCCTGATCATGGGCCTGATGATCCCGCTGCTCGCAGGACTTACTCCGAGCGACTTCGACGTGACGCTGTGCGACGAGCGGCTCGAAGACCTCGACTTCGACGCCGGCTGGGACCTGGTCGGCATGACCACCACCATCGGCGCCTCGCTGCGCGCCTACCAGCTCGGCGACGAGTTTCGCAAACGCGGCATCCCGGTCGTGATGGGCGGATTCCATGCCACGCTGCAGACCGAGGAAGCGCTCAAGCATGCCGACGCGGTGGTCCAGGGCGAAGCCGATCTCGTATGGGAGCCGCTCTTGCGCGACTGGCAGGACGGCAAGCTCAAGCGCATCTACAAGGCCGACAAGCTGCACGATCTGAAGAACCTCCCGCGGCCGCGCCACGAATTGCTCAAGCTCAACCGCTACCTGTTCAAGGCGGTGCCGGTGCAGGCGAGCCGCGGCTGTCCCTACCGATGCTCATTCTGCGAAATCCCGGTCTTCTATGAGGGCAGCTATCGCACGCGTCCAATCGAGGACATCGTCGAGGAAATCAAGCAGGTCATCGCGATTACCGGATTTCGCCGCTTCCAGTTCATCGACGACCAGATAACCGGCAAGCACAAGTTCGCGCGCGAGCTGTTCCGCGCCCTGATTCCGCTCAATATCAAATTCTCGTGCCTGTGGACGATCAACTCCAACCATGACGAAGACCTGCTCGACCTTGCGGCGCAGGCCGGCGTTTTCCACGTCAACATCGGGGTCGAATCGATAAGTCAGGACAGCCTGCTCTCGATGAGCAAGATCCAGAACCACGCCAAGGACTACAAAAAGCTCCTGAAGCGCCTCGAGCATTACGGGATTTACTATTCGCTGAATTTCCTTTTCGGGCTCGAAGAAGACCATCCGCGGATTTTCGATGACACCCTCGCCTTCCTGCACGAAGTCAAGGCGCCCGAGGCGTTTTTCAACACGGTCACTCCGCGCAAAGGGACGCCGATGCGCACCAAGCTGGAGCAGGAAGGCCGCGTGATCATCCCCGACGCCGACATGTACACCAACAACTTCCGCTGCATGTTCGTGCCCAACAAACTCTCGCCGCAGCAGGTCGAAGAGGGCGTCTGGCGCTGTACCAAGGAGTTCTACTCGTTCAAGTCGATGTTCAAGCGGCTGCTGATGCCGCCGGGCAAGTTCACCTGGCAGGGGCTGACCGAGAACATGCTCTTCTGGTACGGCGCGAAGCGGCAGATCGACCCGGTCGATTACTACTAGAAAGATCCGTCCGCGATTTTTGGCGCGAAGGTCTTCACAATTCCCCTCCCCCATTTGTCTTGGGGGAGGGCGTGAGACTCTAGGGATACAGCAGGCCGGCGCTCGCAAGGTTAGGCGGAAAGTGCGCGACCAGGAACGGGCCATAGACCGCGAGCGACAGTGCGACCGAGGCGAGCACCCAGTAGCTTAGCCGGTCGAGCCGCGGCTGCCATCCGGCGGTGGGCGGCGGCTGAACGGTCGCAGTGAACGGCAGGTCGCCCGGCTGGGCTTTCCTGCCGGCAGACACCGTCATCACCACGATCAGGAAGAACAGCATCATGCTCGCGAACATCAGCGACCCGCCGATCGCGGTCATGATTCCCGGAATTCGCCATTCGGGCAGCCAATAAGAGGCGTGCACCATATCCGTGCGCCGCGGCATCCCCATCACGCCGCCCGCCATCAGACCGTGCGAAAAAATCATCACTCCGAAAAAATATGAAAAAGCCTGAACCAGCGCTGCCCGCGGCGACCACAGCTCGCGCCCTTCGAGATACGGTATCAGCCAGTAAGCAATTCCGACGTAGGAGAGAGCCACCGCACAGCCGATAGTAAGATGAAAATGTCCGGGGATGAACGCGGTGTTGTGAATCTCCAGGTTCATGGTGAAGCTCCCGTTCATCAGCCCGGAGATGCCGCCCAGGAGGAATGCGATCATCGCCAGCACCTGCGCGGCCACCGACGGATCGGACCATGGGATCTTGAAGAACCATCCGATCCGCCCGCCGCCGCCGCGCCGGCGTCCTGCGATTTCCAGCGCGTACATCACCGCAAACGCGGTCATCAGGCTGGGAAAGAAAATTGCAAAGGTCAGAGTAGCGACGGTGAACTTCATGCCCTGCGATACGCCCGGATCGACGAACTGATGATGAAAACCGACCGGCACCAGCAGGATGAACAGGACAAAGGCGACCCGCGTGAGCGTGTCGCTGAAGAGCACTCCCCCAGTCTGGCGCGGAATCAACCCGTACCACGAGACGTAAATCGGCAGCAGCCAGAAATAGACGATCGGATGCCCGGTGAACCAGAACAGCGTTCGCGAAAGCATCGGATCGACGCCCGGAAGCAATCCCAGCGACCACGGCAGCAGCAAAACCACTACTTCGACCGCGAGCCCGGCCGACGCGATATCCCACATCACGTAAGTCGCGATCGACATGAAGGCGAGCAGCGGCACCCGTGCTCCCGGATGCTCGCGGCGCCACTCACGGAGCGCAGCGAGCTGGGCCGCGGAGATTAGCCAACTGCTGATTACCACCAGCGCGAGGCCCAGATAAAATGTCCAATCGGCGCGCAGCGGTGGATAGAAGGTATAGAGCACCGAGGCTTTGCCGACGAGCATCGCATACGCGGCCATCAGCGAACCGACGAACAGCGTCCACCACGCGGCCTGCACCAGCGCGTTGTTGAGCTTGCGCCCGAGGCCGCGCGCGGTCGTCAGTGTGATGAAACCGTTGGCGAACGCAGTAGTCAGCACGAGCGCGTTGAATACGCCGTGAATAGTCAATCCCTGGTAGTAGGATTTCACCACCGGGTAGTGCTGGATGATTCCCACGCGGTCATAGTTGAGCGCCTGCTCCAGGCCCATAACGACCCCGACGGCAAGCACCGCAAATCCGAAATAGAGGTTCCAACGGACGGCGTTAAGCTGGCTTTTCGGCAGCGAGAAGCCCGACGGCTCGGCGACGATGGCGGTGCTCATTTGACCACCACCTTGCCGGACATCGTGTGATGCAGATGGCCGCAGTACTCTTCGCAAATCAGCAGGTATTCGCCGGGCCGGGTGAAGCGATAATCGAACTCGGAAACGTACCCGGGTATGAGCATCATGTTGACCCGCGTGCCGGCGATGAAGAAGCCGTGGATTACGTCGGCCGAGGTCGCGACGAAGCTGACTTCGGCGCCGACCGGAACGTCGATTTCGCTCGGCATGAAATCCCACACCCGCCCGATCACCACCGCCTGATATTTCCCGGGTGCGATCTCGCGCACTCCCAGGTGATCGAAGGGCGGCGTATGGCGCAGGACCATGCGAAGCTTGTCGCCTGCCTGGTAATGGATCATCGCGTTATGGGAGGGAAGGTGAATACCCATCGCGACGCTGCTGTAAGCGAGCGCGGCAAGGAAAATCACCAGGACCACGGCGCTCGCCGCGAGGAAGGCCCGCTCGTAACGTTCCATCTACCGGTCCACCAGCAGCCAGAACATCGCAGCCCATCCCAAGGCCAGCACCACCATGTACGCTCCCATCACAAATATGGTGCCGGCTGGCGGGGGAAGGTTTTGCTCGGAGAATTCTTCGCGCGACGGTTCGTCCATGCGCTCGATCCCCTCCCGGCGCAGCTCCGCCGCCCGGGGGCGAATCGCGCCGCGGTTCAAACTAACGCCTTCGCTCGTCCTTATACCAGAAACTACGCCGGAAGTGGCGAAAACACCGCGTTGTCGATAAGCCGCGTTTTGCCCACGTGCGCCGCAATCGCGAGCACCACGGGCCGTTCGATATGCGAAATCTCCGCGAGCGACTCGGAATCGACCGCCTCGATGTACTCGATCCTCAGCTCAGCCGTCGCGCTCAGCACCGCGCATGCGGTACGCACCAGCACTCGCGGATCGCGAGCGCCGGCGGCGAACTCGCGGCGCGCGGCCTCGAGCGCCGCGCTCAGGCTGAGGCCGCGCTTGCGCTCCTCGGGCGAGAGATAGGCGTTGCGCGAGCTCATCGCGAGCCCGTCGGCCTCGCGCACGGTCGGCATCGGAACGATCTCGAGATCGAAATTGAGGTCCCTGACCATCCGCTGAATCGCGCGCAACTGCTGAAAATCCTTCTCGCCGAACATCGCGTAGTGCGGCTTGACGATGTTGAACAGCTTGGCGACCACCGTGGTAACGCCGCGGAAGTGGCCCGGACGATGCGCTCCGCAAAGTCCCCTGGTGATTTCCGCCGCCTCGACCCAGGTCTGCGCGCCCGCCGGATACATCGCCTCGGGCTCCGGCGCGAAGACGAAGTCGACCGGCACGTCCTTCATCAATTCGCAATCGCGCTCGAAGGCCCGCGGATAGCGGCCGAAATCCTCGTTGGGCCCGAACTGGGTGGGGTTGACGAAAATCGACGCCACCACCACTTCGGCGCGGCCCCGGCCCTCGCGCATCAGGCTGAGATGCCCTTCGTGGAGAAACCCCATCGTGGGGATGAAAGCGATGCGCTTACCCGCCCGGCGAATCGCGTCGGAGCGGCACTGCATTTCGGCTGGGGTGGTGA
>DATJXN010000128.1 GCA_035500095.1 Candidatus Binataceae bacterium | reverse complement strand
CCCCGACGACAGCGCCTGCACGCCGGCAGGGGCCGCGGTGCTTCGCGCCGCGGCCCCAGCCGGCGCTATCAGCAGGCTGTGCGGGTCGAGGCCGGGAACGGCCTCGACCCGCACAGCCTCGGACATCATCGCGCGCAAACCCGCGGCAAGTTCGTGCGCCGCAAAGCGCACGACGCCGCTCGCCTCCGGCGCGTGGCCCACGCGCATGCCGTCGCTCGGCTTAGCCGCACGCGCCATCGAATCTCTTCGCTTTCGCGCCCCGGCGCGTTTTTCCCATACTTGCGGAATGATAACATCAGAGCGTGGCCGCCAATGAAGCGCCGGACGCGCCGGCGCGCCGCGACTTATAGATGCCGACGCCCAACGAAATCCTAGTCGAACTTAAGAAAGTCAAATACCCCGGCTTCACCCGCGACATCGTCTCCTTCGGCATGGTCAAGGATATCGAGATCGCGTACAGGGGCGTAACCGTGACGCTTACTGCGCCGAGCGCAAACGCCGAGGCCGCGGCGCAGATCGCCGACGAGATCCGCCGTACGGTCGGCGCGATGCCGGGTGTGCCCGCCGTTGATGTGCACATCGAGCAGCCCGCCAACGCGCCGAAAATGGCCCCCGGATCGCATCGCCGCCTCGTGCCCGGCGTACGCCACGTGCTCGCGGTGGCCAGCGGCAAGGGCGGCGTCGGCAAATCAACGGTTGCGGTCAATCTTGCGCTGGCGATGCGCGCGGCGGGATGGCGGATCGGGCTGATGGATGCAGACGTTTACGGCCCGAGCGTCGCGATGATGGTCGGAGCGGAGCAGCGCGTCGCGCTCACGCCGGAGCGCCGCATCATCCCGCTCGAAAGTTTCGGCATCCGCTACATCTCGATGGCGCTGTTCGTTAACGACGAGACAGCGGTCATCTGGCGCGGCCCGATGGTGACCAAGCTCGAGACCGAGTTTTTGTTCAACGTCGAATGGGGCGAACTCGATTGTCTGGTGCTCGATCTGCCGCCGGGCACGGGCGACGCCCAACTTACGATCACGCAGCGCGTCGCGCTGGCCGGCGGAATCATCGTCACCACGCCGCAGGAAGTCGCGCTGATGGACGTGCGGCGCGGGGTCACGATGTTCCAGGAAGTCGACGTGCCGGTGCTCGGCGTGATCGAGAACATGAGCTATCACATCTGCCGCAAGTGCGGCGCCCGGCATGAGATTTTCGCGCACGGCGGCGGAGAACGGCTTGCGCAGAGCCTCGGCGTGCCGTTTTTGGGCGAGATTCCGCTGGTCCGGGAGCTGCGCGAAGGCGGCGACTACGCGCGTCCGCTGGTCGCGATGCGCCCTGATCATCCGGCCGCCGCCCCGTTCCGTTCGATCGCCGAAAAAGTCATCGAGGGGCTCGAGCGCACGGAGGCCTGAGCGCCGGGCGGCGGCAAGCCGCGCGGCACGATTGCTGTGTTCGCCATATTCGATATCGAGACGCGCGTCGACAAACGTCTGCTGAATCAGGCGCTATGCGCGGGGGAGGGGTTGAGCGATGAGGACGCCTTTCAGCGCTACCGCGAGCGGTTGCGCGCCCGGCGCGGCGATTTTTTTCCGCTCACTCTGCACATTCCGATTTCGATCGCGATCGGCGCGGTCGGCGCCGATCACGCGTTGCGCTCGGTCGAAAGCCTCGCGCTGAACGACTACTCCGAGGAGCAGCTTGCGCGCGAGTTCTGGGCGCGCGCGGAGCGTTTCGCGGGGAGTATGGTCACATTCAACGGACGGCGTTTCGATTTTCCGGTGCTCGAGCTCGCCGCGCTGCGCTATGGAATCGCGGCGCCCGAGCACTTCGCGGAGGGAAGCGGAACCTCGCGCGCGCGCTATTCCACCGAGCGCCATCTCGATCTCGCCGACTACCTGACCAACTTCGGCGCAAGCGGCCCCTTAAAAGGCGGGATGGATCTGCTGCTGAAAATGATCGGCCTGCCCGGCAAGATGGAGGTCGACGGTTCGCAGGTTCAGGATTTGTACGAGCAGGGACGGATGGCGGAGATCCATCGCTACTGCCGGAGCGACGTCGTGCAGACGTACTTTCTGTTTTTGCGGGTCGAGCTGATGCGCGGGCGGATCGATGACGCCGGCTATCGCTCCGCACGCGACGCCTCCGCGCATTTCCTTGCCGAGATCGGTGCGCCGCCCCCCGGCGAGCCGCCCCCGGAGCAAAGCTGATGGCCGCGGCAGCGAACGGCGTGCCGAAGATCTCGCTCATCGTCATCACGCGCAACGAGGAGGAACTGATCGGCCAATGCCTCAAAAGCGCCGCTGGGTTCTGCGACGAGTTGGTCGTGGTCGATTCGTTCTCGACCGACCGCACGGTTGAAATCGCACGCGGGCTGGGCGCGCAGATCTTCCAGCGTCCCTTCGAAGGATATATTGCGCAGAAGCAGTTCGCGCTCGAGCAGGCGCGTGGCGAATGGATCTTCTCGCTCGACGCCGACGAGCAGGCGACGTGGGAGTTGGGCAGCGAAATCCGCGCGGCGCTTGGTGGGCCGCAGCCGGCCGACGGCTACCGCGTTCGCCGCGTGCTCTACCATCTGGGGCGCTATTACATGCGCGGACTCTATCCGGATTGGCATCTGCGGCTGTTTCGCCGCGAGCGCGCGCGCTTTGGCGGACACGAGCCGCATGCGAGCGTCGAAGTGGGCGGCAGTATCGCAAAACTCGACGCGCCGATTCTGCACTTCAGCTATCGCGATGTCGCGGACCATGTCGCCACGATCAACCGGCTTAGCTCGCAGGCGGCGGCCGAGGGCAATCCGGGCGCGATGACCGCGGTAAAGATGGTCGCCAATCCGGCCTGGCGCTTTGTGAATTTCTATTTTCTGCGCGGCGGCTTCCGCGAAGGCGGACGCGGCTTGTACGCGGCGATGAGCGCGGCCTTTTACGTTTTTCTCAAGTACGCCAAGCTATACGAACGCCGGCTGCGGACGCAGCGCCGCTTGTGAGTCCATCCGGCGCCGTAGCCTGTTTTTTCGCGCGGCGTAACTGGTAACGTGATTCGATCGTGCCCGCACACGAAATAATAGATGGCGTCATGGAACTGGCCGCCGGTCTCGACCCGCGCGGCACCCGCGCGCTCGACGTGAGCTGCCGCAATGGCGAAGTGATGCGCGCGCTGGCCGCGCGCGGTTTCGAGGTCCGCGGCACGCGCTTCGAGCGCGGTCTGCCGCCGATCGAAGGTTTGCCGATCGACGAAGGCGTCGATCTCACGCGCGGGCTGCCGTATCTGGATGAGAGCTTCGACCTGGTCGTGCTCACCGAGGTGATCGAGCACCTTGAGAACCATCGCGCAGCGATAAGCGACCTCGCGCGCGTCCTGCGTCCCGCCGGCCATCTGATCCTGACCACGCCCAACATCATGCGCCTGGATTCGCGCCTGGGCTTCATGCTGTCGGGGATGCACAAGGCCAAGCGGCGCCCGATTCCGCTCGACACGCCGCTCGACCAGGCCCATCGCTTTCACAACTACCCGATCCCGTTCGCGCTGCTCTACTACCTGATGCGTATCAACGGGCTGCGGCTGGAGCGGCTCGGCCACGGCAAGGTCAAGCCGTTCAGCTACGTGCTGTATGCGCTGATGTATCCTGTGGTCGCGCTCGATACGCGGCTCAGACTGATATGGCGCGAACGCAAGCCGACGCTGCGCGAACTCAACCGGGAGCTCGCGCGCTGGATGCTCGATCGGCGCGTGCTGACGGAAGACAATCTTATCCTCATGGCACAAAAGACGCTTGCGCATAAAACCATGCAGGAAAATCCCGCGGTTTCATCCTCGGCCGCGGCTTCGCCCGCCGCTTTGTCCCCGGCTTCAAACGAGAGCCCTTTTGGCTCCCGCTCGGGCGTTCGATAGGCCGGATGACATGAAACGCCTGCTCGGTTACGTTCGGCCCTTCTGGCACCGTTATACCCTGGCTACGCTCTGCACGCTTGCCACCGTAACGCTGGGGATGCTGCTGCCGTACCTGACCGGCAAGGCGATCGATTCGATCCAGACCCACGATTCGCGGCGTCTCAACCTGCTCGCCGGCGAAATCCTTGCCGCTGCCCTGACCATGGGCGTGGTGCGATGGTGTTCGCGGTTCATGTTTTTCAACTGCGGGCGCGATATCGAGTACAACCTCCGCAATGACCTCTTCAAACATCTGACGCTCCTCGACCGCTCCTTCTATGAAAGGCTCAAGACCGGCGACCTGATGTCGCGCATGATCAACGACCTGACGGCCGTGCGCATGATGGTCGGAATGGGCGCGCTGACGCTCGCCAACACTCCCGTAACCTACGTTTACGCGCTGAGCTTCATGGTCGCGCTGCAGTGGCGGCTGACGCTGGTAACGCTCGCGCCCTTCGCGATTCTCTTTTTCGCCATCCGGCGCCTCACGCAGTCGCTGATGGAACGCAGCTTACGCGTGCAGGAAGAACTCGGCGCGATCGGCGCCAAGGTGCAGGAGAGCCTCTCGGGCATCCACGTCGTCAAGGCCTATACGCTCCACGCGCGCGAGGCCGAAGAGTTCCGCCGCCGCAACGACAGTTACAACGAGCAGGGGCTCGCGCTGGCGCGCTCGCGCAGCGCCCTGATTCCGCTCATCCGCGGCGCCTATGCGACCGCGATGATGCTGGTGCTGGTGTACGGCAGTTACCTGGTCACGCGCGGACAGATGTCGATCGGCGGCCTGGTCGCCTTCATGGGCTACCTGGCGCAGTTGATGTGGCCGACCACCGCGATGGGCTGGGTGATTTCGATTTACCAGCGCGGCCGCGCCTCTATGAAGCGGCTCGACGATATCTTTTTCGCCACCGCCCCGGCCTCGATCGAAGGCGGAGAGATGCGACTGGAAGTGGCGGGTGCAATCGAGTGGGACCACGTCTGGTTCAGCTATTTCGCGCACCAAGGCAACGGGAACGTCGGCAACGGGAACGTCGGCGACGGCAAAGGCAACGGACGCGACGGTCACTACGCGCTGCGCGACGTCTCGGTCAAAATCCGCGCCGGAGAGAAGCTGGCGATCGTGGGCCGTACCGGCTCGGGCAAATCCACGATGGTCAAGCTGCTCACGCGGCTGGTCGAGCCGACCGCGGGCCACGTCACGCTCGACGGACGCGACGTTCGCGATTTGCCGCTGGGGGCGTTGCGCAAGACGGTCGGGATGGTGCCGCAGGAGCCGACGCTGTTCTCCGACACGATGGGCCGCAATATCGCCTTTGGCCGCGGCGACGCCTCGCTCGACCAAATCACCCGGGCGGCGCGCGTGGCGGGCCTCGAGGCCGATATCGCCGTGCTGCCGCATGGTCTTGCGACGATCGTCGGCGAGCGCGGGATGTCGCTCTCGGGCGGTCAGAAACAGCGCGTTACGATCGCGCGGGTGCTCGTTTATGATCCTGCGGTGGTCGTGCTCGACGACGCGCTCTCCAGCGTCGATACCGAGACTGAGCGCGCCGTGCTCGACAGCCTCGCCGAAAGCGTGCGCGGCCGCACCAGCGTCGTGGTGAGCCATCGCGCATCGACCGTGCGCGACGCGGACCACATCGTCGTGCTCGAAGACGGCGTAATCGCCGAACGCGGCACGCACGAGGAATTGATGGCGCAGCACGGAATCTACGCCGAGCTGTTCCATCGGCAATTGGTCGAGGAGGAACTCGCGCGCTACTGACGCGTGCGGCGGACGGTGATGGAAATCGCGGCGGAAGAGAAGCTCGGCCGCGTCTATGACCTGAAACTTCTCAGGTGGGTGTGGAGCTATGTCCATCCTTACCGCCGGCTGTTTTTTATCTCCGTCCTCCTGATGCCGCTGAACTCGCTGTTCGCTCTCGCCCAACCCTTCATCTGGAAACTTACGATCGATCTTTTCCTGACCCACAATCGAAGCGCGCCGCCGCGATGGCTTGAGCCGGTGCTGGCCCTGTTCGGTAACCACGGGCTGCTCGCGATGGGCTTCATCTACCTGCTGCTGGTGGTGGGAGAATTCTCGACCCTCTATGGGCAGTCCTATCTCACCATGATGGTCGCGCAGTACAGCCTCTCGGACCTCCGGCTGGCGCTGTTCAAGCACGTCGAACGTCTGCCGATGTCGTTTTTCGACCGCACGCCTACCGGCCGGATGGTCAGCCGGATGACCACCGATATCGACGCGATCACCGAGATGTTCAGCGCGGGATCGCTCACGCTCTTCATCGACGTGCTGACGATGCTCGGAATCGTCGCGATTATGTTCGCCTTCAATGCGCGCCTGGCAATGTGGGCGATGTGCGCGGTGCCTCCACTGCTGATCATCCTCAAGTTCTTCGGCGGCCGCTCCCGCGCGATTTACCGCGCGATCCGCGAGCGGCTGGCGGCGCTCAATTCCTACCTGGCCGAGGCGCTGGCCGGGATGGCGGTGGTGCAGATCTTCACCCGCGAGCGGCGAAGCCGTGAGGAGTTCGACGCGCTCAACATAAGGAGCCGCGACGCCCAGATGGTCGCCAACATCTACGAGGCCGGTGTCTTTTCGGCGGTCGAGGCGCTCAGCTCGGCGACCGTCGGGATCATCGTGTGGGCCGGCGGTGGCCAGGTAATCCGCCGCGTGATTACCGCCGGCACGCTGGTCGCGTTCCTCGACTATGCGCGCATGTTCTTCATGCCGCTGCGCGACATTTCGAGCAAATACACCACCCTGCAATCGGCGCTCGCGGCGATGGAGCGGATCGAGGCGCTGATGGAAACGCCGGCGTCGATCGCGAGCCCGCAGGCGCCGCGCCGCCCGAGCCCCGTTCGGGGCGAGATCGTTTTCGAACGCGTCGGGTTCGCCTATCGCGCGGGCGAGCCCGTGTTGCGCGATCTGAGCTTCACCGTCGAGCCGGGGCGCAAGATCGCGATCGTCGGGGCAACCGGTTCCGGCAAATCCACCATCATCAAGCTGCTCACGCGTTTTTACGACGTCAGCGCCGGACGCATCCTGGTCGACGGCGTGGACGTGCGCGAATGGGACCTCGCGGCGCTGCGCCGCGCGATCGGCCTGGTGCAGCAGGACGTGTTCCTCTTTGCCGGCGACGTCTTCGACAACGTTCGTCTTGCTCGCACCGAACTGGGCGAGGCCGAGGTGCGTCAGGCGCTGCGGCGCGCGCAGGCGCTGGATTTTGTCGAACGCCTGCCCGGCGGACTGCACGAGGAGATTCGCGAGCGCGGAGCCAACCTCTCCTCCGGCCAGCGTCAGTTGCTCTCCTTCGCCCGCGCGCTCGCCTACGATCCGCGCGTGCTCGTGATGGACGAAGCGACCTCGAGCGTGGACAGCGAGACCGAATCGCTCGTCCAGCGTGCGCTCGACGAGTTGCTCAAGGACCGCACCGCGCTGGTGATCGCGCATCGCCTCTCCACCATCGAGCGCGCAGACCGCATCCTGGTGCTGAGCCAGGGCGTGCTGCGCGAGAGCGGCACGCATGCCGAGCTGCTCGCCCGCCGCGGGCTTTATCACCGACTGTTCGAGCTCCAATACGCCACCGCAGCCGAGCCCGCCGGCCAGGCTGCGGATTGAGCGCGCCCGCACCTCTCCTTGCGATGCGCGCGCTGACCCTCACGATCGCCCTGGCGCTCATCGCCGGCACGCTCGCCGGATGCGAGGCCGGGTACATCGCGCGCGCGGCGTACGAGGAAAGCTTGCTTCTGTGGCGCCGACAGCCGATTGACGGCGTGCTCGCACGCGGCGATCTGTCGCCCGAGGTCCGCGCGAGCCTCGAAACCGTCCTCAAGGTGCGCGGATTCGCGCAGGATGGCTTGGGGCTCAACGTCGGCGGCGCCTACACCAGCATCTCCGAGGTCGACCAGGGCGCGATCGCATGGGTCGTGATGGCCGCGCCGCGCGACTCGCTCGAACCGTACACCTGGTGGTTTCCGATCGTCGGGCGAATTCCCTACCGCGGCTACTTCAACAGGGACCGCGCCGAGGCCGAAGCCGCCGAGATGGAGCAGCGCGGCTATGACACCATGGTGCGGCCGGCGGTGGCGTTCTCGAGCCTCGGATTCTTCAACGACCCGCTGCTTTCCAACCTCCTGCGGCTCGACCGCGTCGAGTTGGCTGGCGTGATCGTCCACGAACTGTTCCATCGCACGTATTTTCTCGCCAGCGACGTGATGTTCGACGAATCGGCCGCGACCTACGTCGGCAGCGCGGGCGCGGTAAAATTCTTCGAGGCAGCTGCCGGGCCCGGCTCCGCCGACGCCGAAGCGGCGCGGGGAGTGCTCGACGCCGATCTGAAATTTGCCCGCTTCCTCAATGACGAGGCCACGCGGCTGGACGAGCTCTACAAGAGCGGGCTCCCGCGCGAAGAGATCCTGAAGCGCCGCGCCACGCTTTTCGCCGCCATCAATGCCGACTACGCGCGGCTGAAGCCGCATCTGTCGGGTTTGGAGCGCTTCGACCTCGACAAGCAGCCGATCAACAACGCGGTGCTGATAAACTACCTGATCTATTTTCACGACCTCGACAGTTTCGCCAAGCTCGACCGCATCTACGGCGGCGACCTGCGCAACACGATCAAGGCGATAATCGCGCTGGCCGAATCGGACCGCGACAATCCCTTCGACCCGATCGAACGCGCCGCGCGCACAGGTCAGCCGCTCGCCGCCGCTCAAGCCGGCGACCCACAATCGACACCCCCCGGAGCGCCTCCTTCGGTGCCCGCTCCCGCCAGGTCCGGCCCATAGGCCCAACTCTGCGTCTGTAAACCGGTCGGCGTGTTATGCGAGTATTGGCCGCGGCCGGGAACCAGGTCCCGTCCGTAGCTCGGTGCGAAAAAACGCGCCGGTGAGGAAAACCCAATGTCCAGCAAGCGCTCACGTCCCGCAGGCGGTTCGATTTTCCTGGTGCTGCTCGCAGTTGTGCTGTCGGCCAACGCCCAGGCCGGATCCGCGGACGAGCCGAAGGATAACTCGAAATTCCCGTTCGGATGCCCGGTGAAAGAGGGCTACGTCAACGTCACCGGCGGCAAGGTCTGGTACGAAATCGTGGGCGGCGGCGACGCGATACCGCTCGTCACGGTTCACGGCGGTCCCGGCTTCACTCACGATTACCTTGAGCCGATCGGCAAGCTGTGCAGGGAAAGGCCGGTCATTTTCTACGATCAGCTCGGCGCGGGAAAATCCGATCATCCGCACGACAAATCACTGTGGACCCTCGATCGCTTCGTCAAGGAACTGGCCCAGGTCCGCAGCGCGCTCGGCCTCAAACGCGCCCACTTCCTCGGCCATTCGGCGGGAACCCTGATCGTCACCGACTACGCGCTGACCCAGCCGCAGGGCGTCGTCAGCCTGACCTTCTCCGACGCGCTCTGCTCATACCCCGAATGGTCGAAGGACGCGGCCCTGTATCGCAGAGAGCTTCCGGCCGAAACTCGGGCCATCCTCGACCGTCATGAGGCGTCCGGATACACCGATTGCCCTGAGTACCAGGGCGCGCTGATCCAATACTACAAGCTGCACGTGTGCAGACTGCCGGTGTGGCCCGATTCGCTGGAGCGTTCGTTTGCCGCGCACAATGACGAGATTTACGTCACGATGCAGGGCAAGAACGAATTCTCCTGCACCGGCAATCTAAAGGACTGGGATCGGACCGCGCGCCTGAAGGAAATCAAGGCACCCTCGCTTTACATCGCGGGCCGTCTGGGCAGCGAAACCAGCGTCCGCGCAACCACGCTCTGCCACAACGCATTGCCGGGATCCGAGATGGTCATCTTCGAAGAAAGCTCGCACATGCCGATGTACGAGGAACCTGACAAATACCTGAGGGCGTTGCGCGAGTTCATGCATCGCTCGGAGCAGCGCGCGCCAGCGAATTGAGGCGGCCGAGCGGCTGCTGCGGACGGAGCTACAGCGTCGTAGCGATGAACAGCGCGGCGCCGCAGATGCCAACCGCCATCGAGCCGTACCATACCATCCGCACGCGCGTGAGCGCCGCGACCGCGCCTAGCGCGATCGCCACCTGGAACAGCGCGACACTGTCGGCGAACCGATGATGCTGGTGCATCAAGTGGTCGGCCTCTTCCGACCTGCGGTCGCGTTCGCGTTCCTTGTCGTGGGCGACCGCTGCAATTTCGGCCTGCTCGTGCGCATAGCGCTCGCGCTCCTGGCCGAATGATGCGGGCGGCTGCTTGCCGAGCGCGAGCCACGTCGTCTCGGACGCTTTCTGGATAGCGGACTTGATTCCTTTGGCTTGGTAGGCAGTCCACTGGTCGGAAGCCTCGGCTTGAAGCCTCGTCGCCTCGGTCTTCATCACCAGCGCCTCGTTGACGGTTCCGCCCGCGCGCAATGCGGCGACCGCCGCCAGCGCAGCAAAGAGCGCGGTCGTAAGCGCAATCGCCTTGAGCAGCGCGCCGCCCTCGCGCTCGACCTCTTCGTGGATCTCCTCGTGCAGCTTGTCGGTGTCGACTTCTACTTCTTCGGGCACGGCGTTTCCCTCCGCGGCCGCGGCGGCCGCCGCTACAATGTCGCCAATGCCTCGCCGAGTGCGGCGACTATTGCATGCTCGCGGCCGCCGAAAAAATGGTCCGCGCCGGGGATGATCTTAAGCCGCGCGAGCGGACCCAACCGCTCGGCTAGGGCCGTCAGATGCTCGGCCGGACAATACGAATCCTGGTCGCCGGCGACCAGCACAATGGGCTTTGAGATCGCGCCCAGCACCGACGGATCGATCATCCCAAGCGGCAGCGCAATCGCGACTATCGCCGCGACCGCCTCCGTATTCGCCGCCGCGCGAAGCGCCGTCGCCGCGCCGAACGAATAGCCTGCCAGCAGCGCATCGGCGGCCTTCACTCCTTCATGTGCGGTCAGAAACCGGACCGCGGCTATCGCATCGTCGGCCTCGCCCCGGCCGTTGTCGAACTCGCCTTCGCTGCGGCCGACGCCGCGAAAATTGAAGCGCAAAGTCGCAAACCTGCGCGCCCACAGCGCTTCCAGCGCCGCATCGACCACGTTGTTGTACATCGAACCGCCGTAGAGCGGATGCGGATGGCATACGACCGCCGCGCGATGGGAGCCTGCTCCGCCGGGGAGCGCGATCATCCCTTCCAGCGTGAGCTCGCCGGACTTGAACGTGACCTTGTTTTCTTTCATCGATCTCTTCCTCGCGTCATTACCACTGCGGAATCGAACGTGCCGGTTCTGCTGCGCCCGACAATGCGGCTTCAGGCGTCACGGCGGCCCATCTGCGACGCCTGCTATACTATATCGGCGCGCGATGAACGAATCGTTCAAATCGAGCGCTGAATCAGCGCCTAAATTTGCCGCCGACCGGATGCTCGCGCGGCTCGCGCGATGGCTCCGTCTGCTCGGTGCCGACGTGCTCTTCGATCCGCAACTGGGCGGCGATAAACTGCTCGCCAGGGCACGCGCGGAGGGCCGCCTGACGCTGACTCGCGACAAGCGCCTGCGCACCGCCGCCGACGCGCTCTATCTCGAAAGCTGCCTGTTCCGCGACCAGCTGCGCGAGGTCCTTGCGCGCTTTCCGTTCGACCCGCGCCGCGGAGCTTTTACGCGATGCTCGCACTGCAACGAACCGCTCGTCGACGCCGCGCGCGAGTCGGTCGCGCGCCGCGTGCCGCCCTTTGTTTACGCGAGTCAGGAACGATTCTCGAGCTGCCCACGATGCGGCCGGATCTATTGGGGCGCTACCCATCCCGAGCGCATCCGCCGCGAACTCGACGCGATGGGCTTGTAGCGACCTCCAGGGCGCAAGCGCGGCGCCCATTTGCGATGCGGCCGCGGGAGCTTCAATGCTACAATCGCCGCCATGACACGCGGCGGAAAATTTGTCACCCTCGATGACCGGCTCTACGACTACCTGCTTGCCCACGGGCACAACGGCGACCCGCTGCTGGAGGACCTGGCGCGCGAAACCCAGGAAAAGCTGGGGCGGCGGGCCGGGATGCAGATCGCGCCCGAGCAGGGCGCGTTCATGACGCTGCTCGCGCGCGCGATCGGCGCGCGGCGCGCGATCGAGGTCGGCACGTTCACCGGCTACAGCGCGATCTGTATCGCCCGCGGGCTCGCCGCCGGCGGTAGCCTGCTCTGCTGCGACGTGAGCGAGGAGTGGACCGCGATCGGGCGGCGTTACTGGGAGCGGGCGGGCGTTGCGGCGATGATAACGCTCAGGCTTGCTCCGGCGCTCGAAACGCTGCGCGCGCTGTCGCCCGACGCGGTATTCGATCTCGCCTTCATCGACGCGGACAAGACCAACTATCGCCACTACTACGAAGAGATCCTTCGCCGCACGCGCCCCGGCGGCCTGATCCTGGTCGACAATGTATTGTGGTCGGGCGCGGTGCTCGACGATACGGATCAGACCGAAGATACCGTCGCGATTCGCGCCTTCAACGACTTCGCGGCGGGCGACCGGCGGGTGGAACTGGTAATGCTGCCGATCTCGGACGGTCTGACGATCGCGCGCAAGCTGTAGGAGCCACGCTCAGCCGGCCTGTTCGCGGCGGAACCATTCCATCGCGAGCGCCGTTCCCTCGCGCAGCGTCACTTTCGGCGTGACGCCGAGCAGCGTGCGCATCTTGGTGTTGTCGGGCACACGGCGCGGGATATCTTCGTAGCTCTGGCCATAAATGTCGGCCTGGCTGACGAATTTGATCTTCGATTTCGTCGAGCCGTAAAGCTCGATCATCAGGTTGGCGAACTCCAGCACCGTGGTTTCGACCTCGGTCCCGATATTGATCGCATGGCCGTCGGCCGCGGGATTGATTCCGGCCGCGACCGTCGCGGCCACCGCGTCAGTGACGTAGGTGAAGCATCGCGTCTGCTTGCCGTCACCGATCACGGTGAGATCGGCGCCGCGCAGCAATTGGCCCATGAAGATCGTGAACAGGCGCCCGACGTCCACGCGGTCAAGCCGCGGCCCGTAGATATTGAAGTAGCGCACAACCGTCACGGGCAGCCCGAGCTTGTGATAGGCGAAACAGAAATGCTCGCCCACCGCTTTCGAGGTCGAGTAGCACCAGCGATCGATCGTGGTCGCGCCGAGCACCCGGTCGTCGTCCTCCTTCCACGGCACCTTGGGATTGCGTCCGTAAACCTCGGAAGTCGAGCTGAAGACGAGGCGCCGCCCGTGCTTGTAGGCCGCCTTCAGCACGTTCTGCGTGCCGTTGACGTTGACGTTGAGCGTCTCGTACGGGTCGGCGACGTAGTGCTCGACGCCCACCACGGCGGCGAGATGGTAGATGAGGTCGGACTTCGACACCAGGCTGTCGATAAGCTCCAGGTTGAACACGCTGTCGTGGACGTAGTGGAAGCGCGGATTGTCGAGGAGGTGGCGTACCTTGGCGATAGCGCCGGTGTCGAGCACGAAAACTTCGTCGCCGCGCGCGATGAACGCGTCGCTCAGATGCGAACCCAGAAAGCCCGCGCCGCCCGTAATCAAAACCCGCATACTGCCTCCGCTACTCCAGCCGCGCGTGCGGCCCTTCGCCGCGCGCATGCTGCAACAGAACTTCAGACAAGACCTCGGCCGCCGGACCTTCCGCCGCGCCGTCAAACTGCGCCCGCGTGATCAAAAGACTGCCCTCGCCCGCCGCAACCTCGACCGCGCCCCCGTCCGCCCTTGATGCGATCTCGCCGGGCGCGCCGCGCTGTCCCGCTTCGGCGGCGATCCTGCTCTCCCAGATGAGGAGCCTGCGTCCGTTGAGCGAGCAGAAAGCGCCGGGATACGGATGCGTCACGGCGCGCACGAGATTGAAGACGCGCCGCGCCGGCCATCGCCAGTCGATCCTTCCGTCTTCGGGACGCCGGCGCCCGAAATAACTGCCGCGCGAAAGATCCTGCGGACGCCGCGGCGCGCGCCCGGCCGCGATCAGCGGATGCATCTCCGTGAGCAGCGCGGCTCCCGCCGGCACCAGCTTGCGATATAGCGTCAGCGCCGTGTCGCAGTCGTCGATCGGGACGGCGCGCTGACCCACGATGTCGCCGGCGTCCGCGCGCGCGACCATGTGATGCAGCGTCACGCCCGCCTCGCGCTCGCCGTGGACCAGCATCCAGTTGACCGGCGCGCGGCCGCGGTAGGCTGGCAGCAGCGAGCCGTGGAGGTTGTACGCGCCGAGCGGCGCCGCGCGCAGAACCGCGTCGGGCAGCAGGTGGCGATAGTAGAACGAATAGATGATCGCCGGGCGCATCGCGGCGATCCGTTCGATCCATCCTTGGTCGAGGCGCTCGGGCGTGTAAATCGGCATGTCGCTGCGGCGCGCAAGGTCGGCGCATGAGCGCCACCAGATTTCCTCGTGCGGATCGTCCTCATGCGTGAACAGCGCGGCCACCTGCGCGTCCATCCCGAGCAGCGCTGTCATGCACGCGTAGCCCATCTCGTGATAAGCGAAGAGCACGCATCGCACGGCGCCCTGCGGCGGAGCGGTCGAACGCGGATTTTCGGCGGCCACGTTTTCCTAGCGGCGCTCGAGCGAAGCGGACTCGTCGCCGTGCACGGCCCGCACGATATAGGTCGGGCGCTTGCGCACTTCGAGGTAGACGCGCCCGACGTACTCGCCGATCAATCCGACCGCGAGCAGGACAAAGCCCAGCACCAGGAAGTTGAATGCGAACAGCGTCCACAGCGCGCCTTCCTGCTGCGGACCGTACAAGATGCGGTGGGCGAGCAGCACCAGCACCAGCAGCGCGTCGAGGATGAACACCAGGACTCCGGCGACGCTCACTGCCTGAATCGGCATCATCGAAAAGCCCGTGATCAGGTTCAGACTCAGATGGAGGAGACGGAACAGGTTGTACTTCGAGCTGCCGCTCTGGCGCTCCTCATGGGCGACCGGAATCTCGGCCACGCGCTTGGCGAACGAATTGGCCAGCGCCGGGACGAAGGCCGCCTTCTCGTCGCAGGCGACCACGGTATCGACGATGTGGCGGCGGTAGGCGCGCAGCATGCATCCGTAGTCATGCATCGGCACGCCCACGATCATCGATGTCACACGGTTCTGCAGATTGGAGGCAAAGCGGCGATAGGCGATATCGTGGCGCACCTCGCGCCATCCGCCGACCACGTCGTTGCCTTCATCGATCGCGGCTAGCAAACGCGGGATTTCTTCGGGCGGATTCTGCAGATCGGCGTCGAGCGTGACCACGACCTCGCCGCGGCACTGGCGAAAGCCGGCCAGGATCGCCGAGTGCTGGCCGAAATTTCGCGCAAGTTCAATCACGCGAACGGCGCCATGCGCGCTCGCGGCTATCCCGCGCAGGATTTCGAGCGATCGGTCGGCAGAGCCGTCGTCAACGAACAGGACTTCCCACGGCCGTCCGCACGCGCGCATCACCGGCTCGAGCCGCGACCACAATGCCGGCAGGTTCGCCTCTTCGTTGTAGACCGGCACTACCACCGACACGAGCGACCCGTCGGGCAATCTCGCCGGTTCGCGAATCGCAGCGATCTTTTCGGCTGAGCTCAAGTTCTTACCGCCAGTCGGCGCGGCGCGACTCCGTTCATCCCGAGACGAACTAATCGCAGCGCCGTGCGCGATTGTTACAGACGACCTCGTGAAGTCAAACACGATACCGCGCCGGACAATCCGCGGAAAGAGCCGGTTCCACCACGGGAAAGAGATGGTTTCGGCGCGGAGAAAACGGTTCCGGTGATGAACCCGCGGTTGACGGCGCGCGCCGTGGCCCGCAGACTCTTGCGATCATGTCCGCGACGCCGCCTGCGCTGCCCGCGCCCGCTTCTCTCCTCGCCGAGCACAACCGGACGCGGCGTCTCCTCGTTTGCGCGGCGCTCGCGGCAATCCTTTATCTGCCGGCGCTCGGCCGGCCCGCGCTGTGGGAGCCCGACGAGGGCCGCTATGCGGAAATCGCGCGCGAGATGGTGCTGACGCACGACTACGTTACTCCGCGCGACAACTGGGTGCGGTATTTCGAGAAGCCTCCGCTCGTCTATTGGGCCGAGGCGATCTCGATAAAGCTGCTGGGCCCCACTGAACTGGCCGTACGTCTGCCGGCCGCGATCGCGAGCGTGGCCGAGGTCGCCGTGACCGCGGCGCTCGGCGAGGCGATGTTCGGCCCTGCGGCGGGAGTCGCGGCCGCGATGGTGCTCGCGCTCTCGCCTCTCTTCTTCGGCTTCGCCCGCTTCGCGACGCTCGACCCGGCGCTCGCGCTTTTCGTAGCCGCCGCGCTCGGCGCATTCCAGGCGGCGGCGCATCGGCCGGGGTTCGACGACGCCGGGGCGCGCCGATGGTTCTTCCTGTCTGCTGCGATGGCCGCCGCGGGCACCCTCGCCAAGGGCCCGGTTGCGCTGGTGCTGACGGGCGCGGTCGGACTCGCGTGGCTACTGGCCGAGCGGCGCGGGCGGGAGATTCTCCGGATGCCGTGGCTACGCGCGATCGCGATCTATTTCGCGATCGTAGCGCCATGGTTCGTCCTCGCGGCGGAGCGGAATCCCGAATTTCTGCGCTTCTTCGTCATCCACGAACACGTCGAACGCTATCTCGCGAACGCTGAACACGGATGGGGCCCGTATTTTTTCGTCGTGGTGGTGATCGCGGGAATGTGGCCGTGGATCGTGTTCGTTCCGGCAGGGGTGCGGCAATTGATGCGTGCGTCGGACGGCGGGGGCGGCGACGGCCTTGAGCAATCCTCCTGCCGGTCCAACGCGCGAAGCTCGCTCAAGTTCCTGCTCTGGTGGTTCGGAATCATCCTGGTCTTCTTCTCGATCCCGCGCGCCAAGCTCGGCTCATACATCCTGCCGGCACTGCCACCGCTCGCGATCATGGCCGGCTATGCGCTCACCTGCCTCCCTTCGATGGATGCATCGAAAGTGCGCAGGCTCTTCGGCACGCTGGTGATGCTCAACCTCGCGGCGGCCGCGGCTATCGGGATGGCCTGTGGGTATTACGCCTCGCAGCCCGAATCGATGCTGCTTGCCGACGCGCTGGTAGCGATGACGGTACTGACCGCGGCGTCGCTCGTATGCCTCGCGATCGTATCGCGTGGACGACGTCCTGAACGTCCCGCCGCGGCCGTGGCGGCGCTTGCGCTCGGCGTCGTGGCAACGCTGGGAATGATGGTGAAGGCGCGCACGGACGCACAGCCGCTGGTCTCGTACCGCGAACTCGCGCACGCGATCGAACCCTACCTTGTCCCCGACTGCCGGCTCGCCTCGTATCGTCATTTCGTCCAATCGATGCCGTTCTATACGGGCCATCGCGAAGCGCTGGTTGACTATCGCGGCGAATTGGCCCCGTTCGGGCGCGACGCCGACGCGAGCGCAAGTTTTGTCGCAACCGACGCCGGCCTGGCGGAGCTATGGCGCGCGCCCGGATGCGCCGTTCTGATCGTCAATCGCACCGACCTCGGTCACGTATTGAACCTGCTCGGGCCGGACGCGACTATTGTCGGATGCGATGGTAAGAAGCTTGCCCTCTACAATCATGCGGTCGCCGAACCGGTGCCGGCGCGCTTGTGCACATCGGACTTTCGTCCATGAAGAGGGGACTTGGTTTCAAGGCGCGCTAATTGTAAGTTTCTTCTGTCGTAAGTTCGTCTGGCCGGCGCGGACCTCGCGCGTCTTGCATTGTACGCGCGGCGGGGAGGGGGGACGGCGGATGTCTGCCGCACGGGAAACCGAAGAAACCGTGAGTTCCGGAAGCGAGACCAAGCCCGTTGGTAAGCCTGAGTCCGGCGTCAATCCTCGCGACGAGGCCGAGGCGGCGGATAATCAGCCCAAGCCTTCGAAGCCAGGCGGCGAAACCGGGCCTTCGGAAGCGGCCAAAGCCGACGACGCGGGCGCGGCCGCTCAATCGACGCCGACCGAATTGCCCAAACCTGGCGTCGACAAAACCGGCGCCGAGGGCGAACCCAGTCTCGGCAAGATCCTCACCGCGGCGCGCGAGCGGCGCGGCGTCTCGCGCGACGAAGTTGTGGCCGAAACCCGTATCCCCGCCCACTACCTCGACATGATCGAGCGCAGCGACTACGACCTCATCTCCGATCAGCTCTACCTGATGCCGTTTGTGCGCCGCTACGCGGCTTTTCTTGGCCTCGACGGCGAAGAGGTCGCGATGCGCTTCGTGCGCGAGGTGCAGCGCGCCGAAGGCGCGGCGGCCGCGCCGCGGATGTCCGAGCCGCTGACGCTGCACGACCGCAAACGCGCCCCTTGGGGGCGCATGGCCGTAGTGATAATCGTGCTCTCGGCGATCGTCGTGCTTTACGTGATCGTCTCCGAACGCCATCGCGGCGAATTCGGATTCCATCATGCGGAGACGGTTTCCGAACCTGCCGCGCCGGCCGGCGCGATGCCGCCGGCAGCCGAGGCACCTGCACCGCCGGCCGCCGAGGCGCCTGCACCGCCGGCCGCCGAGCCGCCCGCTGTTGCACCGGCGCCAATGACCGCGCCCGCACCGCAGAGCGTATCGCCGCCGCAGGCGGCGGCTCCCGCGCAAATGCTGCAGACCAGCGTCGTCGGCGGCCCGGCGGCGCCGGGCGCTTCACGACAAACGCCAAAGACACCGCCGCCCAAGCGGACCACCGCGCCTTCGGACAGCACCGAAGAATAACCGCGGATACACGGACAGCCGGGTACGCGCTCGGCCGCCGCGCGATGCCCGTCTAGTGGAGCACGCTGTTGGCGATTTCTTCTGCGATGAGCTTGCGGACTTCGTGCGCATCGAAGCCCGGATGAGCCACGGCCACCACGGTCAGCTCGGCGCTTGTGTCTCCGGCCGTCGCGCGTGCGATGAAAATCGTGTCGTAAACGTCGCTCGCTTCGTGCTCGTGGCGCGTCTTCTCGAGCGAGTTGCCGGCGCCTTGCGGGTAGGTCTGCATGTAGGGCGGTATCGCTGAGCGCTGCTGCGCGGTTGCCGGCGGCACCGGCCAACCGGTCATCGGCAGCGGCGGCATCGCGCCGCCCATCGGCATTTGCTGGTGCGCGACGTGGCCCTGTTGTTCATAGCTGTCGACGTCATTCTTCACGCCCGAGTTGCCCTCGGCCGCGTTGTTATCGTCGTCGTCGGAGCCGTTGTCATTGTCTGAATCATCCTGCGCCTTCTGTTCCGGCAGCGGCAGCGGCTTGACGCCGGCCTTCTCGAGCAGCGCGACCGCGGCGCCATTGCCCGGCGCGACCTCGCTCAGCGCCATTCCCGGCTCGAGCGCGCGATGCGTCAGAGTGACGGTCAAGGTCACCTCCGAGGTCGCGCTCGCACCCGCCAGCCGTCCCGCAACCTCGAAATCCTGGCTCAGGACCTGCTGCAAGACAGGATCGGTCGCGATAACCCCAAGCGCCGCGGTGGGCGGAACCGGCAACTTGCCGCCGGTCTTGACCACGATTCGAGGCTCCTCGGCGTGCGCGGGCCTCGCGCTCCCGCCATAAACCACGACGGCCATCGCGGCAAAAATTCCGGCGCTGACGGCCGCTCCCAGGCGGCGCGCCGCTCTTGCCGTCAGCTCCAGCCTCGAACCTTCCATCCCGCGTCTCGTCAGGGCAGCTTTTGCTGAAGCACTTCCTGGGCGCGCGCAGCTCGCCATTTGATCAGTTCTTCACCGAGGTCGGGGCGGGCGAGCGCGAGAATCGTGACCGCGAACAAGGCTGCGTTGGCGGCGCCGGACTTGCCAATCGCCATCGTCGCCACCGGCACGCCGCGCGGCATTTGTACGATCGACAGCAACGAATCCATCCCGTTCAGCGCCGATGACATCATCGGCACCCCGATCACCGGCAAGATGGTCTTGGCCGCGATGACGCCGGGCAGATGCGCCGCGCCGCCGGCGCCGGCGATCATCACCTGCAGACCGCGTTCGGAGGCCGAGGCGGCGTAGTCGAGCGTGATTTCGGGGGTGCGATGGGCCGACAGCACTCTTACTTCATGCGATACTTTAAATTCGTTCAGAATCTCGGCCGCTGCCGACATCTGCTCCCAATCGCTTTTGCTCCCCATGATAATGCCGACTAGCGGCGATGCGGCCTGAGTCATCGATCGCTCTCCTTTGCTTGCGTCCGACGAACGAGGCTTGTCCGCCAACGCATGGTTGTCAAGCCGCGTCGAGCCACGTAATCACTGTTAGGTCCGTTTTTGGATCATGCGCCGCGAACCGCGCGGACCGCAACGATGGCAACGCCGATACCAGTCAACCAGTGCGCCTTCCGTCTCGACGAGGTTGCCGCCGCAACCGGCGGCGAACTGTTCGGAGGGCCGGAGACGGTCGTGCGCGGAGTCACGAGCGACACGCGAACGCTCGACCGAGGCGCGCTCTTCGTCGCGCTCAAGGGCGCCGATCGCGACGGACATGCGTACCTCGGCGAAGCGGCACGCCGCGGCGCAACGGCCGCGATCGTCGCGCGCGGCTGCCGCCTCGCCGGCGGCGAGAGGCTTGCCGCGATAGAAGTTGACGACACGCTGGCCGCGCTGGGCGACCTTGCGCGTCATCATCTGCGGCGCATCCGCGCCGCCGGTCCATTTGCGTGCGTCGCGATCGGCGGTGCCGTGGGCAAGACCAGTACCAAGGAGCTTTGCGCCGCCGCCGTGCGCGCGCTCTTCGGAGAAACGCTGGCCACGCCGGGGAACCTTAACAACCTGATCGGCGTACCGATGACGATCTTCATGATCAACGAGCGCTATCGCGCGGCGGTCCTGGAATGCGGCACCAACACGCGCGGCGAGATCGCACGTCTTGCGCGAATCGTCGAGCCCGACGTTGCCGCCGTGCTCAACGTCGACGTCGAGCACAGCGAGGGCTTGGGAACCCTCGAGGAGATCGCCGACGAGGAGGCGGCGCTGTTCAGCACCGCGCGGCGCGCGGTTGTAGCTTCCGCCGAAGAACGCCTCGTGCTGGAGCGCGTCCCGCGCGGCGCCGAACTTCTTACCTTCGGCGCCGAAGCGGCCGCCGACGTGCGCGTGGCCGGGCGAGCGCCCGCCGCCTGCGGCGAAGGCGCGGGCGGCGGGCGCTCGCGCGTGACGCTCGCGCTTAGCCCGCGGCTCGTCGCCGCGGGCGCGCCGGCGCGGCTGGAGGTCGCGCTCGCGCTGCTCGGCGCGGCCGCCGCGCGCAATGCGGCGGCGGCCGTCGCGGCGACCGCCGCATTACGCGCCCGGCCGCTTGAGGCTGACGAGCTCAGCGCCCTCGCGCGCGCGCTCGAAGGCGTCGCGCCCGTCGCTGGGCGCCTGCAAATACGTGTGCTCGGCGGTCTGCTGGTGATCGACGATACCTACAATGCCAATCCGCGCTCGGTGCGCGCCGCGCTCGACGCCGCGCACGAAAGCGCCGCGGCGTCCGGTGCGCGGATGGTCGTCGCGCTCGGCGACATGCTGGAGTTGGGCGCCTTCGCGCCCGCGATGCATACCGAGGCCGTGGCCAACGTGATGCGCCTTGCGCCGGCAGCGTTCATCGCCGTGGGGCCGGAGATGGGAGCGGCGGTTGGCGCGGCCGGTTTTACCGGGCGCGCCGGCATGCATGTCGCGCCCGACAGCGCCGCCGGCGCGGAGATCGTGTGCGGACTGGTTCACGCGGGCGACGTCGTGCTGGTCAAGGGCTCGCGCGGCATCCGAATGGAGCGCATAGTCGAAGCACTCGGGGAGCGGTTTGGAAGTCGCACTGAAAATTGACGTCGATACGCATCAGGGCCTCGAGTTCGGCGTGCCGCGCCTTGCGCGGATGCTCACGGCCGAGGCCGTCGCGGCGAGCTTTTACGTCGCGATGGGGCCGGATAACTCGGGCCGGGCAGTGGTGCGTGTGCTGCGCAATCCGGGCTTCCTGAAAAAGATGCGCCGCACCGGGGCAGTCAGGATGTACGGTCTGCGCACGGTGCTCTCGGGCACGCTGCTGCCCGCGCGGCCGATTGCGCTCGCCTTTCCCAATATCGTGCGCGGGCTCAAACGCGCCAGCTTCGAGGTCGGCGTCCACGGATGGGATCACGTGCGCTGGCAGGACGGAATCGACAAGCTGGGCGAGGCGGGAATCCGTGCCGAACTGAACGACGCGTTCGAGGCGTATCGCGCGATCTTCCGCGAGCCGACGCGCAGTTTCGCGGCGCCCGGATGGCGCACCAACGCGCTCGCTCTCAAGACGCTCGATTCGATGGGGCTCAGCTATCGCAGCGACACTCGCGGCAGGACGCCGTTTCGATGCCGCGTGGACGGCCAAATCCTCAATACCCTCGAGATTCCGACCACCCTGCCGACCCTGGACGAAGTGATGGGCCGCGAGGACCTGCCGGACGCGGCCGCGGTGCTGGAATTCTACCTCGCGCAGTTCGATCCCGGTCGCCTCAACGTTCATACGGTTCACGCTGAAACTGAGGGGATGGCCCAACTGGAGAGTTTCGCCGCTCTGATTCGTGCGCTCAAGGAACGCCGAGCGAAATTCGTCCGGCTCGAGGAAGTAGCGGCGCGCCTCGGCGCGGCGGAACTTCCGGTCTGCGAAGTGGTGCGCGCGACGCTGCCCGGGCGCGCCGGATGGATCGCGGCGCAAGGGCCCGACCCGACCTGATTGGCCCGCCGGCACGGCGAAGAGGTTCGTCGCCGCCGCGCGCGCCGGACATGCGGCGCGGGCTACGACAGCGCGCGCAACGCCTCTTCCACGAACATCAGCCGGTCGTTGCCCCAGAACATCTGATCGCCGACGAAAAACGTCGGCGCGCCGAACGCGCCGCGGGCGACCGCCGCTTCGGTCGAGTCGCGAAGCGCCTCCTTGACCGCATGCTCTTCCGAAAGCGCCGCCACTCGTTCGGCATCCAGGCCCGCGCGTCCCACCACCTCGCGCATCACCGAGGTCTCGCCGAGGTTGAGTCCGTCGCGCCAGAACGCGTCGTAGATCGCGCGATGGTATTGCGGGAACACGCCCAGACGTTCGGCCGCGACCGCGCCGCGCATCAGGCGAATCGTGTTGATCGGAAAGTGCGCGTTGTGAAGCGGCGGCACGCCGTAGTGCTTCGCCCAGCGCTCGAGATCGGCCATCATGTACTTGCGCTTGGCCTCGATCGCGATCGGCGACGAATTGCCGGTCTCCTTGAACACGCCGCCGAGCAGCATCGGGCGGTAAATCACGCGCGCGCCGGTGCGCTCGGCCAAACCCTTTAGCTGGGTGTCGGCGAGATAACTGAACGGGCTCCCGTAGTCGAAGAAAAATTCCACTTCTCTGGCCATGGCTGGCTCCTCCGCGAGCGGCCGGCGCGGCGCCGGCTTTGGTTGCATCATGCAACTTTCTAATAGACCTACATAGCATCATTCGGTTTCATGACGCAACTGAAACACACTTGGTGCGGCAGGTCGCGTGTGGCGCGTCCTCGCCGGTGGCTCGTTGGACCGGCGCCGCGCCGGTGTGTTATTTCTCGAAGAGAAGTTCCTTCCGAGGAGAGACCGCTACGATGTCCGCATCCGAGTTGTTTGCCGAAAGCCCGCGCGAAGTGGGGCTCGATCCGCAAAGGGTCGGCGCGCTCTTCGAGCGCGCCGCGCGCGAAGTCAGCGAAGGATTGCTGCCGTCGTGTCAGATCGCGATCGCGCGAAGCGGCCGGATCGGCGCGATGCGCACCTTCGGCCGCGCGGTCCAGGGCGGCGCCGACCGCCCCGCCACCAACGACACGCTCTACACCATCTTCTCGTGCACCAAGGCGATCATGTCGGCGGCGGCCTGGATGCTGATCGGCGAAGGCAAGCTCGACGTGCGCGAGCGCGCGGCCGCCATCGTTCCCGAGTTCGGCACCAACGGCAAGGACTCGGTCACGGTCGAACAACTGCTGCTGCACACCTCCGGCTTTCCCAACGCGTCGTTTCCGCAGAACGAATGGAACGACCGCGACAAACGCCTGGAGCGCTTCGCCAGATGGCGCCTCGAATTCCCGCCCGGCGATCGTTTTTTCTATCATCCCACGGCCGGCTTCTGGGTAATCGCCGAGATCATAGAGCGGCGCTCCGGGATGGATTTCCGCCGCTTCGTGCGCGAGCGGATCGCGCTGCCGCTCGGATTGCCCGGAATGCATCTCGGACTTGCCCCGGAGCTTCATCCGCGCGTCGCCGATCTGGTCTATGTCGGCGAAGCGCTCACCGACGAGGAGTGGCGCAAGCTGGGCTTCCCGCCGCCGTTGGAAAGCGAGGTTACCGAGACGGCGATAATGGGCTTCAACTATCCGGACGTGCGCCGGGCGGGCGTGCCGGGCGGCGGCGGCGTGATGACCGCGGCCGAGCTGGCGCTGTTCTACCAGGGCGTGATGCACAACCGCGGCAAGGACGGGCGGCCGCTCTGGCAGCCGGAGACTCTCAAGGAAGCGCTCAGGCCGCGCTCAGGCGATTACACCGATCCGTACCTGGGGCACAAGGTTAATCGCGCGCTGGGCGTGGTCGTGGCGGGCGACGACGGCTTCGCCAATTTCCGCGGCTTCGGTAAGACCAATTCGCCGGCAGCGTTCGGGCACGGCGGCGCGGGCGGACAGATCGGATGGGCCGATCCGGCAAGCGGAATCTCGCTGGGGTACTGCACCAACGGCTTCGACCGCAACGACCTCCGGCAGGGCCGCCGCGGGGTCGCGATCTGTAGCCTCGCAGCGGTCTGCGCCGCCTGAATTCTGCCTCCGCTTCGGGCAAAGTATCGTTTCGCGATCTTTTGAGCCCCTCTCCCGCGTTTTTGGGAGAGAATTGATAGATCTGACTTCCTAGAACTCTTCGTGGCGCTCGAGCGCACGGCGGAGCGCCGCCACGTTCTGCACCAGCACGCTCGGCAGGTTCAGCGTCCCCGCCACGGCCGAGTACGGGTAGAGGCGAGAATTGATATGCGCGTGGAGCGGCAATCCTTCGCCCTGATGAATCTCGTAGTCGAGCGGCAGCGGGCCCAGTACGCGCAGGATGCGGCAGATCGCGCGCGCGAAAAGGCGCAGGTCGGCCGGCTCAAGCTCAGCCAGCGTGCCGCGAAACCGCGGCATCATCACATCGTAGCTTCGCGGGAACGCGCCGATTGGGCTCGCGAAGCTCACCACCCCCCCACGCCGCTCGATCAGCAGGCCCAGCCGCTCGACGAGCTCGATCAACTCGTCCCAAAGTCCCGGCGAGCGCCGTTCGGCCTCGGCCTCGGCCACGAGCGCCGGCAGCGCCGACGGTGCGCCGATGAGCTGCTGATGAAGATGCGGCTGCGAGGCGCCAGACTCCCGCCCCTGGTTTTTGCGAATCACGATCGACCGCGCCGCGCGATTCTCGGCCACGCGGCGCATCACGGCGACGTCGGTCTGGACGAGACGCAGAAAATGTTCCTCGCCAAGCGCGCCGGTGCACATCAGGTCGCCGGCGCGCGGATGCAGAGTCGAAAAGTGACGCGGATCCTCGACCACGATGTAGGACTCGTTGCGTCCGCCGGTGAGCTCGGCCGGAACCCGCGGAAAGAGGTTGTTGAACACGCGCATCACCCATCCGGCGCCCGTGCCCGCGCCCGCCGCGGTCCCGTCGCCCTTCCATTGCGGGAACTCGGCGGGCGTGATGCGCAGGATCTCCGCCGGCGCCATAGTCTCGTTGCCGGGGCAAAACGGACACGCCGCCTGCACCTTCGCGATCTCGTCCGCGTCGAGGGTGGGTGCGGCCGGATCGAGTTCGCTGCGGCCGCCGAGCGTGAACGCGAAGCTCTTGCCGCGCACGTCGACGACGTACGAGATGACACCGTTTATCGGATTCCTAATCCAGAGCAACGCGCCGTTGCGGACTTCGTATTCGATCGGCATCCGTAGTATGGAGCGGCGTGGCTGGCCCCGGCCGCTCAGCGCGGGAGCAGCAAACGGAGCGCCGCGAAGACTGCGATGAAGACGAGGATTGCCGCGACGATTCTGAGCGCTTCGTTTACCGGGTCGCCGCGCTCGACCGCGGGCCAGAACGGCCACCACGGAAAAGGGTTGATTTTGCGCATCGCCTCGTTCCGCCTGGAGAGACAGTCCGCCCGGCGAAAAAAGCTCTTCGCCGACAGCTTCGATGCTAGCGAAACGGACGCCGCCTTGACAGTGCAGGAAGCCTCGGTTATCGGTTTTAGGGGACGCGATTTGCGCTTGGGCGATCTCGGGGTCTGGCGCTCCGCTCACGAGCGGGCACCAGGCTTTTTTTTGGCCGACGCCCCCGCAGACGCGCAACGAACGTGGCAAAAAGCCCGGTAAAAAAATATCTGTTCACTCCCGGACCGGCGCCGGTTCCGCCGGAGGTCCTGCTCGAGATGGCGCGGCCGATGATTCATCACCGCACGCCCGAGTTCAGCGCCGCCCTCGACCAGGCGCGCGAGCGGATGCGCCCGCTGTTCGGCACCCGCCAGGAGGTAATCCTGCTCGCGGCAAGCGGCACCGGCGCGATGGAAGCGGCGGTCACCAACCTGCTGGCGCCGGGCGAGCACGCGGTTTACGTCAACGGCGGCAAGTTCGGCGAACGCTGGGGCAAGCTGCTCGCAGCTTACGGGATAACCGGCCACGAGGTCCGCGTCGAATGGGGCCGCGCAGCGCGCCCGGAGCAGGTCGAAGAGGCACTGCGCGCCAATCCCGGCGCGCGCGCCGTGCTGATGCAGGCAAGCGAGACCTCGACCTGCGCAGTGCATCCGGTGGCCGAAATCGCCGCGCTCACGCGCGCGCGCGACACGTTACTGATCGTCGATGGCATCACCTCGGTCGGCGTCTTCGAGCAGAAGATGGACAAATGGGGCATCGACGCACTGGTCACCGGCAGCCAGAAGGCCTTGATGCTGCCGCCGGGGCTCGCGATGCTGGCGCTGTCGGAGCGCGCGGTCGAGCGGGCGCAGCGATCACGCACGCCGCGCTATTATTTCGACCTGATGCGCGAGCTCAAGGCCCAGCGCGACGAGCATACCACCGCATGGACCGCGGCCGTCTCGCTGATGCTCGGGCTCAACAAGTCGCTCGAAATGATTCATGCCGAGGGATTGCCGCAGGTCTTCGCGCGCCATCGCACGATGGCCGAAGCGACGCGCGCGGCCGCCCCGGCGCTCGGACTGAACCTGATCGCGCCCGACAATCCCGCGCCGGGGGTGACCGGAATTCTGACACCGCCCGGGCTCGACGGATCGAAGCTGGTGCGCTACATGCGCGACGAGTTGGGCGTGTCGGTGCAGGGCGGACAGGACCAGATGAAAGGCAAGCTCGTGCGCATCGGACACATGGGATATCTCAGCCCCTTCGACATGCTGATCGCGGTTGGCGCGCTCGAGATGGCGCTTCGGCAGCTTGGCCATCGCTTCGAGGCGGGCGCGGGTGTGGCCGCGGTCGCGCGCCGGATCGCCGAGGCGGCCTGAGCGAACGCCATGGCGGAGACGGCGATGCGCGTGCTGCTGAGCGATCCCCTCAATGCGCAGGGCGTCGAAGTATTTCGCCGCTATCCCGAGATCTCGGTTGACGTAAAGACCGGCCTCAAGCCCGCAGAGCTGGCTGAAATAATCGCGCCTTACCATGCCCTGGTGGTGCGCAGCGCGACCCACGTGACGCGCGAAGTGATCGAGCGTGCGGACTCGCTGCGCGTGATCGGGCGCGCCGGCGTCGGCGTGGACAACATCGACCTCGAAGCGGCGACGCGACGCGGAATCGTGGTGATGAACAGCCCGCTCGGCAACAGCGTTACTACCGCCGAGCACGCGATCTCCATGATGATGGCGCTCGCGCGGCATATCCCGGCGGCCAACGCGGCGGTGCGCGCGGGGCGATGGGATCGCGGGAAGTTCATCGGGATCGAAGTAAGCAACAAGACCCTGGGCGTAATCGGGCTCGGCAATATCGGCCGCATCGTGGCCGACCGAGCACTCGGGCTCAAGATGAAGGTAATCGGCTACGATCCGATTCTGACCGGCGAGGCGGCTGCGCGGATCGGAGTCGAGATGGTGACGCTGGAGCAGCTTTACCGGCGCGCCGATTTCATCACGGTGCACGCCCCGCTCACGCGCGACACCAAATCGCTGGTGGGCGCGGCGGCCTTCGCGATGATGAAGCCGGGCGTCCGGATCATCAATTGCGCGCGGGGCGGAATCGTCGACGAGCAGGCGCTCGCCGGGGCGCTCGCGTCGGGCAAGGTGGCGGGCGCAGCGCTCGACGTGTTCGTCGAGGAGCCGCCGCCCAGGGATCACCCCCTGCTCAAGTTCGACAACGTCATCGCGACGCCGCATCTCGGCGCGGCGACCGACGAGGCGCAGATCCAGGTCGCGATCGACATTGCGCAGCAGACCGCGGAATTTCTCATCCATGGCGTGATCAGCCATTCGGTCAACATGCCGGCGCTCTCGCCCAAGGAACTGGAGACGCTCGGCCCCCATCTGCGGCTGGCCGAGCGCCTGGGCCGGCTCGCGGCGCAGCTTATCGCGGAGCCGCCCGCGCAAATCACCGTCGGACTCGGCGGCGAGGCGGCCGGACTCAAGGCCGAGCCGATCACGGCGGCGGCGCTCAAGGGACTGCTGAGCGGCTTCCTCGACCAGGATTTCAACTACGTGAGCGCCCCGTTCATCGCGCGCGAACGCGGCATCGCCGTGACCGAAAGTCGCTCGCGCGAGACCACCGACTACATCAACACGCTCACGCTGAGCGTGCGCACGGCGCGCGGCATCCATGAGGTCGCGGGCGCCGTAATCGGCAACCGCGGTCTCAGGCTCGTGCGCATCGACGGCTACCGCGTCGAAGCGGTGCCCGAGGGGTATTTCCTGATGCTGCACAACCGCGACGTGCCGGGCGTGGTTGGCGCGGTCGGCTCGATACTGGGGCAGGCGGGAATCAATATCGCGGGGCTGGAACTGGGGCGCGATCGCGCGGGCGGGATGGCGCTCAGCCTGGTCGAGGTTGACGGCGCGGTTCCACCCGAGGTGCTCGAGCGCCTCAAGACCATCCCGGCCATCGTCTCGGCCGCGCTCCTGAAACTCTAGAATGGCCGCGCAGAGAATATTCCCGGGGCGGCCGAAGCGGAGCGCCGCGCGGCGGCGCCGCGCATGGATGTGACGCGATGAAGACAGTGGCGGTGGTCGGCACCCAGTGGGGTGACGAGGGCAAGGGCAAGATCGTCGACATGCTGGCGGCCGACGCCGACGTGGTAGTCCGCTTCCAGGGCGGCAACAACGCCGCGCACACGCTGGTCGTGGACGGCGAAAAATTCATCCTGCGCCTGATCCCGGCCGGCGCGCTGCATCCGAACAAGGTCTGCGTGATCGGCAACGGCACCGTGGTCGATCCAATCGCGCTCAATGAGGAGATTGCGGCACTGCGCGCGCGCGGCCGCTTCACCGACCCCTCGCTGCTCAAGCTCAGCTGCGATGCGCACATGGTGATGCCGTATCATCGCGCGATCGACCGCGCGCGCGAGGCGCGAGCCGGCAGGCGCGCGATCGGGACCACCGGCTTCGGTATAGGGCCTGCGTATGAAGACAAGATGGCGCGGACGGGGCTGCGCTTCGACGAACTGGTCAACTACGCGCGCTTTCGCGAGAAGCTCGAGCGCAATATCGCCGACAAGAACGCGTATCTGCGCGCCGTGCTCAAGGCCAAGCCGCTCAAGGCTTCCGAGATCATCGATCAGATGAAGCGGGTGCGCGCGTGCGTCCTGCCCTATCTCTGCGATACGGGCGCTTATCTCGCCGAAGCGGCAGACGCCGGCAGGCGGATCCTGTTCGAAGGCGCGCACGGCACGATGCTCGACATCGACCACGGCACCTATCCGTTCGTGACCTCGTCCAACTGTATCGCAGGCGCGGTTTTCTCGGGCGCGCCGCTCGCTCCCGGCCGCCTCGACGCGGTGCTCGGCATCAGCAAGGCCTACACGACGCGCGTCGGCGGCGGGCCGTTTCCGACCGAAATCAAAGGCGCGCTCGCCAACCGGCTGCGCACCGAGGGCGAGGAGTTCGGCAGCGCGACCGGGCGGCCGCGGCGGATCGGATGGTTCGACGCGGTGCTCGCGCGGCTCGCGGTGCGGCTGAACGGGATGTGGGGGCTCGCGCTCACCAAGCTCGACGTTCTCACCGGGATCGACCCGCTGCGCGTGTGCGTGGCGTATGAATTGGGCAAGGAGCGCCACGTCGAGATGCCGCCCGGGCGCGCCGCGCTCGAGCGCGTGCGGCCGGTGTATGAAGAGATGCCCGGATGGCGCGAAAGCCTAAGCGGCGCGCGCGCGCTCGATGACCTGCCGCTCAATGCGCGGCACTACCTGGAGCGCGTCGCGGAGCTTGCCGGCGTGCCGCTCGCGATGGTCGGGGTGGGCGCTCCGCGCGAGGCGACGATCGTGCTGAGGAATCCATTCCTCGTGTGAGCTCCGCATCTCTGCGCGGCTAATGATTTGATCTCTCCTCCAAGGTCTCGGGGAGGGAGTCAGAAATTCAGAACAGCTTACTCGGCGCGCCAGACCGGCTTGCGCTTTTCCAAAAACGCGCGCACGCCCTCGCGGGCGTCCTTGCTCCCGCGCACGACCCGGCCCATCTCCAGGATGTCCTCGTGCCAGGTGTCGTTGGCTGCGCTCAGCGAGCGCCGGATGCTCCGCTTCATCGTGCGCAGCGAGAGCGGCGCGTTCGCCGACACTTTCTCGGCCCACGCGACCGCCGTCGCATCCAGTTTGTCGGTGGGCACGACCTCGTGCACCATTCCCATCGCGAGCGCACGCTGCGCGTTGACCGGCTCCGCGGTGTATAGAATTTGCGAGGTGTTCGCGGTGCCGATGATCTCGATCAGCTTGCGGATGAAGTCGTAGGGCACGACCAATCCGACCCGCGCGACGGTCATCCCGATTCGCGCATCCTCGGCGGCGACGCGCAGATCGCAGTGCAGCGCCAGTTCGCATCCGCCGGCCAGCGCCGCGCCCTGCACGGCGGCGATGGTCGGCACCGGGATCTGTTCGAGACGATGGAACGTGCGCTCGATGCTGACTGGGGTGTGGCCGCCCTCGAGGCGATCGGCCTCGGCCAGGTCGAGCCCGGCGGAGAAGCTCTTGCCGGCGCCGCGCACGATGACCGCGCGGATATCCTTGTCCTCGTCGACCGCGGCGAACGCCTTATCCATCGCGGCGAGCAGCGCCTCGTTAAGCGAGTTGCGCTTCTCGGGGCGGTTGAGCGTGATGGTGAGGTAGTTGGGGTGGCGTTCGACCTTGAGAATATCTTCGGCCATGAAAGCGGCTCCTTGAGCTTGAGGTAAAATTTTTCAGAAAGACGCGGGTGTATTCGGGCAGAGCATCGCACGAGCGCGCCGCGCGCATCAAGGGTTCGCGCAAAGCGGTCGGCGCGGCCCGACGGCGCCGCCGCGTGCGTTCTTCAGATCGCTGGACGTGTGCAGAGACAGCGGTTCCAACAGACATTCAGAACCGCCGCGACCCCCACCCTCTCCCTCCCAAGACACTGGGGGAATCAAGGCGGCCGCAGCGGGTAGGCGCGCTACTCGCCCGACCAGACGGGTTTGCGCTTCTCCAAAAACGCGCGCACGCCTTCCTTGCCGTCGCGGCTGCTCAGCACCGCCTTCCGCATCTCGTCGATGTCCTCGTGCGCGGCGTTGTAGGCGTCGCTGAGACAGCGGCGGACCGAGGCCTTCATCGCGCGCAACGAGAGCGGAGCGTTGGCGGCGATCCGCTCGGCCATCGCCTCCGCTTCGGTCGCGAGCCGCTCGTCGGCCACCACACGATCGACGAGGCCGATTTCGTACGCGCGCTTCGCCGCGATCGGCGCGGCGGTATACATGATTTCCGCGGTGTGGGCCGGACCGATGAGCGCAATAAATTTGCGGAAGACGAAATATTCGGGCACCCGGCCGATTCGCGCCGGCGTCATCCCCAATCCCGCGTTCTCCGCCGCAACGCGCAGATCGCAAAGCAGCGCCAGCACCAGTCCGCCGGTCAGCGTCGCGCCCTGCACCGCCGCGATCGTCGGGATCGGCAGCGCCTCTAGACGCCGGAAGGCCTCCGGCGGGCTGACGGCCCAGCGCCCGCCGCTCGACTCGACCTGCTCCAGTTCGCGCAGATCGACGCCCGAGGAAAACGCCGCGCCCTCGCCGCGGAGCACCATCGCGCGGATGCTCTTGTCGGCCTCGATCGCGGCGAACGCGCGGTCGAGCGCCTCGAACACCGCGCCGTTGAGCGCGTTGCGTTTTTCGGAACGGTTGAGCGTCAACACCGCGTGATTGGCGCGGCGTTCGAATCTCAGGACGTCGTTTTCGGCCATCGGGGGATCGCTCCTTGAAGGCCGCACTTAGGCGGCGGACCAAAATGAGTCGACGATGTGCGCGGGGCGGGGCGCGCCGCGCCGCTCATCGCGAGAACGCTAGACGACGATGCTTACGAGCTTGTCGGGAACGTAGATAATCTTCTTCGGCTGCTTGTCGTCGAGATAGCGCCTAACGGCCTCGCTCCCAAGCGCCATGGCGCGCACTTCATCCTCGGGCGCTCCGGCGCCGACGACCAAGCGATCGCGCACCTTACCGTTGACCTGCACCACCACCGTGACCATCTCGTCGTGCGTAAGCTCCTCCGAGAATTTTGGCCACAATTCGAGATGGACCGACGTCGTATGGCCGAGCGCGCGCCACAGCTCCTCGGCGATATGCGGCGCCATCGGCGCCAGCATCACGACGTAGCTCTCGAAAGCAAAGCGGCCGGAATCGGCGGGCGCGAGCTTGACCAGGTAGTTGAGCTGGTCCATCAGCGTGGCAAGCGCGGTGTTGAAGCGCAGCCGCTCCATATGATCGGTAACGGTCTTGATCGTTTTGTGCGCGCGCCGCGTGGTCTCGGCGCTGGGATTATCCCCGGGGGATCCGGCCTCGACGAAGCGGCGCACCGCGTTCCACACGCGCGAGAGGTAGCGTGCGGTGCCGAACACGCCCTCCTCGTTCCAGTTGGTCGGCTCCTCGAACGGGCCCATGAAAAGCTCCCAGAGGCGGAGTGCGTCGGCCCCGTACTTGTCGACCATCGCGTCGGGCGTAACCACGTTGCCCTTGCTCTTGGACATCTTCTGGCCGTCGGCGGCCCAGATCATCCCCTGGTTGCGCAGGACCGCGAACGGCTCCTTGAAGTTCAGCAGGCCCGCGTCGAACATCACCTTGGTCCACATCCGCGCGTACAGCAGATGCATCACGGCGTGCTCGGCGCCGCCCACGTAGAGGTCGACCGGCAGCCAGTAGTCCACCATCGCGCGGTCGAACGGCGCACGGTCGTAGTGCGGCGAAGCAAAACGCAGGAAGTACCATGACGAGCAGGCGAAACCGTCGAGCGTGTCGGTCTCGCGCTCGGCCGGGCCGCCGCACTTCGGACAGGTAGTGTTGACGAACTCGGGCACGTTGACGAGCGGCGAGCGCCCGGTGCCGGAGGGCTGGTAGTTGGTCATGTCGGGCAACATGACCGGAAGCTGCTCTTCGGGAACCGGCACGATCCCGTCGCGCGGGCAGTAAACGATCGGGATCGGGCATCCCCAGTAGCGCTGGCGCGAGATGAGCCAGTCGCGCATCCGGTAAGTAACGGTGGCGCGGCCGATCTCGTGCTGCTCGGCGTACCTGCATACGGCGCGAAGAGCGTCGGCGGTCTTCATCCCGTTGAGATTGAGTTCGGCGCTCGCCGAGTTGATGTTGACGCCGTATTCCGGGTACGCGCGCCCCGCGGGCAGCGCGCTGCCATCGGCGGGCGCCGTGACCAGCGGAATCTCGAGTCCGTACCTGGTTGCGAATTCGTAGTCGCGCTGATCCTCGCCGGGCGCGCCCATGATCGCGCCGGTGCCATAGCCCATCAGGACGTAGTCGGCAATCCAGATCGGCACGAGCTTGCCGTTGAACAGGTTGCGCGCGTAGGCGCCGGTGAAGACGCCGGTCTTTTCCTTGACCGTGGAGAGCCGTTCGATCTCGCTCTGGCGGCGGGCCTGCGTCACGTAGTCGTCGACTGCGGCACGGCGATCGGCGGTGGTGATCTCAGCGACCAACGGATGCTCCGGCGCGAGCACCATGAACGATACGCCGAAAACCGTATCGGGCCGGGTAGTAAAGAAGCGGACTTCCTTGCCCGGATGGCCCTCGACGGGGAAGGCGAGTTCAGCACCCTCGGAGCGCCCGACCCAGTTGCGCTGCATCAACTTGATCGGCTCGGGCCAATCGATCCCCTCGAGATCGTCGAGCAGGCGGTCGGCATAGGCCGTGATCTTGAAGAACCACTGCTCCAGGTCCTTCTTTGTGACGGGCGTGTCGGTATGCCGCCAGCAGCATCCGTTGACCACCTGTTCGTTGGCCAGGATCGTGCGGCACAGCTCGCACCACCATTGCGAGCCGGTCGCGCGAAAGGCGAGACCGCGCTTGAGCATTAGCAGGAAAAACCATTGCGTCCAGCGATAGTACTCGGGCGTGGAGGAATTGATCTCGCGC
>DATJXN010000127.1 GCA_035500095.1 Candidatus Binataceae bacterium | reverse complement strand
GCATTCAGCACGCGTATCTGGGTGTGCGGGATCATGGTCTCGGCGTAACGCGGCGATTCAGGGTGATCCAGGAAGAGCCGGCGCAGCGTCGAAGGCGAGTCCCGGCCCAGCCCGCGCGCCACGGCGGCTTCGTCCTTGGCTGGGGCGGTCTTCAGTACCTTTGCCGCCGTGTTGAGCGAGGCGGTGTCGGTTTCGGCGGACGATAGCTGGGACAGATTGGTGATGACTTGAGGCGAGCCGGCGGCTTGGGGAGGATACGGCGACCGGGACGCGGAGGAGAGAGCGGTGGAAGGAGGGGAGGCGGCGGACGATGCCTGCGAAGAACATCCCGCCGTCAAAGCGGCGAGCAGCGTCGCGCCGAGCATCGCTGCGCCGCTAAGGGCGCTGAAAATCGTCCTCGCGCGCCCGCCGGCGCCGACTTTGCGCGTCCAACCGTATCGTACGCCGTATCGCATGAACCATCCCTGCCCGGAAAAACGCAAGAACTCCCCTTTACGGGCGCTGCGCTCGCTGCACTGCAAACCCCGCAGTTTAATATCCTGGCGCCAGGCGGACAATGACAACCCGCCGGTTCGTGGTTATGTTGACTGCAAAGGTCAAACGGCGGGCGAGGGTAAAAGCCGAGGATTTAAGGGTAAAAGCCGACGATTTAGAAGTTCTATCGGCAGAATTTGAGGCGAATTGAACGGTCCCGCCGGCTGAGATAGAATCTCGGAGCAAGAAGGACACCAATGAAAACGGGAATTCATCCTGAATACCATCGATGCGTAGTTACCTGCGCATGCGGCAATACGTTCGAGACGCGTTCGACGGTCAACGAGCTGCAGGTCGAGGTTTGCTCGAATTGCCATCCCTTCTACACCGGCACTCAGCGGCTGGTGGACACGGCCGGACGGATCGAGCGGTTCAATCGCAAGTACGGCCGTAAAGTAGCATAGCAACCTCCGCTGCCCGTGACGCCCTGCGATGCGTCCGGGCGGGCGGGGGATCGGTTTTGAAGTAGCGCGGCTGGCCGACTGACGGTAGCCGCGCTAAATTTTTGCCACCGCGCGGCGTCCAACCGGGCGCCTGCGCGAACCAGGTGCCGATGCTCGACAAGCTCAAGGGAATCGAGGAGCACTTCGCCGAACTGGAGCGGCGCCTCAGCGATCCGGCGGTAATCTCCAACAATCGCGAATATGCCGCGCTTGCCCGCGAGCGCTCATCTCTCACCGAAGTGATCGGAGCGATCCGCGAATACCGCCACACGCTCGACGAGATTACCGATCATCGCGCCGTCCTCGAGGGCGACGACGAGGACCTGCGTGAGCTGGCGAAGGCGGAGCTGCCAGCGCTGCAAAAGCGCCAGGCCGACCTGGAAGAGCGGATCAAGACGCTGATCACGCCACGTGATCCCAACGACGAGCGCAACGTCATGCTGGAAATTCGCGCCGGGACGGGCGGCGACGAAGCCTCCCTGTTCGCGGGCGACCTATACCGGATGTACACGCGCTACGCGGAGCGCCATCGATGGAAGGTCGAGCCGCTCAGCCTCAGCACGACCGGCCTTGGCGGAATCAAGGAAGTGATCGCGCTCATCGCGGGCCGCGGCGCCTACAGCCGGCTCAAGTTCGAGGGCGGAGTCCATCGCGTGCAGCGCGTGCCGGCCACCGAAGCCTCGGGCCGCATCCACACCTCCGCGGTGACGGTCGCGGTGATGCCCGAGGCTGACGATGTCGAGGTCAACATCAACGAGGAGAAAGACCTGCGCATCGACGTGATGCGCGCGTCGGGGCCGGGCGGCCAGAGCGTCAACACCACCGATTCTGCCGTGCGCATCACGCACATCCCGACCGGGATGGTAATCGTCTGCCGCGACGAGAAATCGCAGCACAAGAACAAGGCCCGTGCACTCAAAATTCTGCGCTCGCGCCTGCTCGAGGCGGCGCAGGCCGAGCAGGACGCCAAGATGGCGGCGACGCGCAAATCGATGGTTGGCACCGGCGACCGCTCGGAACGCATCCGCACCTACAACTTCCCTCAATCTCGCGTGACCGACCATCGCGTCAACCTGACGCTCCATCAACTCGACCAGGTGCTCGACGGCGCGCTCGATCCGCTCATCGATGCGCTGGCGACGCGCGAGCAGGCCGAGGCGCTCAGCGCCTGAGCCCGATGAATTCCGAAGGTACCGCCGAACAAGCTCCCGCGGCCCGTGCGGCCGCGGCGGCGATGGCGGATGCGCGCGCGCGCCTTGCCAGGGCCGGAGTTCAAAGTGCGCGGCTCGATGCGGAGTTGCTGCTGGCGGCGGCGGCCGGCGTGTCGCGCGCCGCCGTTATCGCAAACGCGGCGCGGATCGACGCCGACGTGTTGGACCGCTTCGAGGCGATGGTCACGCGGCGCGCGGCGCGCGAGCCGCTCGCCTATATCGTCGGCCGCCGCGAGTTCTTCTCCCTTGACTTAATGGTTCGTCCCGGCGTGCTCATTCCGCGCCCCGAGACCGAGACCGCGGTCGAAGCTGCGCTGGATTTCCTGCGCACGCACCCGGCCGCTTACGTGCTCGATATCGGCACGGGGTCTGGAGCGATCGCAATCGCGATTGCCGCCAACGCGCCTGAGGCGCGAATCATCGCCGTGGATATATCTAAAGTATCACTTGAGATTGCCGCTGGAAATGCGGCGCGCCATCGATGTGACCATCGAATCGCCTTTCTTGAGGGCGATTGTTTCTCCGCGCTCGATGCCGACGGGACGCCATTCGATCTGATCGTTTCGAACCCTCCCTATATCGCCCGCTCCGAGATTGCGGCGCTTGAGCCCGAGGTGCGCGACTTCGAGCCGGGGATCGCACTGGAGGGCGGAAGCGACGGGATGGACTTCTATCGCAGGATCGCGGCGGGTCTTGCGCGATGGCTTGCGCCCGGGGGTGAAGTGATACTTGAAATCGGGGCGGACCAGGCTGGCGCGGTGGCGGCGATGATGCACGGAGCGGGATGCTCCGCGACGAAGCGGCTCCGCGACCTGGCGGGCGTCGATCGCGTCGTGCGCGCGCTCCGCGCGGCGTGATTTTCTTGCGCGGCGGCCGCGGACCTTTTGTCGCACATTGCCGCCGCACTCCCTATACTGGCGCTCTAAAATAAACCGCGCCGGATGCGAACGCGCGCGCGAGTCAGGATTCGCACTCGCACGGTTCGGGGGCAGAACCGCATCTTTACATGGACAAGATGATAATCCGCGGCGGCGCGCCGCTTCGCGGCACGGTGGACCTTTCGGGCAGCAAGAACGCCGCCCTGCCGTGTCTGATGGCCGCATTGCTGACCGACGAACCGGTACTGATCCGAAACGTGCCGCGGCTGCGCGACGTGCGGACTTCGATCGAACTGCTCGGCCGCCTCGGTGTCGAGTCGCGCTGGGCGGGCGATCATGAGGTCGAATTGCGCGCGCGCACGATCGCTTCGCACGAGGCTCCCTACGACCTGGTCAAGACCATGCGCGCCTCGTTCCTGGTGCTGGGGCCGCTGCTCGCGCGCGCCGGACGAGCGCGGGTTTCCACGCCGGGCGGATGTGCGATCGGTGCGCGTCCGATCAACCTGCATATCGCGGGGATGCGGATGCTCGGAGCGCGGCTGCAGATGCGCCACGGCTATGTCGAGGCGCATGCCGCGAGCCTGCGCGGTGCGCGCGTATGGCTCGACTCGCCGTCGGTCGGCGCAACCGAGAACATCATGATGGCCGCGGTGCGCGCGCCCGGCCGCACTTTGATTGAAAACGCCGCCCGCGAACCCGAAGTGCAGGATCTCGCACGGATGCTGTCGGCGATGGGCGCGCATATCTCCGGCGCCGGCAGCCATGTAATCGAGATCGAAGGCGTCGAACGCCTGAGCGGCGCCGAGCATAGCGTGATTCCCGATCGTATCGAGGCCGGTTCGCTGATGATCGCGGCGGCAATAACCGGTGGCGACGTGATCGTTCGCGGTGCGCCGCTCTGCCATCTGGAGGCTGTCATCGCCAAGCTCGGCGAGGCCGGCGTGACGGTCGAGCGGGTGGCGGACGGGTTGCGGGTTACGCGCACGGGGGCGCTTTGTCCGGTCGAATTGCGCACCCTTCCGTATC
Organism: Candidatus Binataceae bacterium; assembly: GCA_035500095.1. Classification (NCBI taxonomy): domain Bacteria; phylum Candidatus Binatota; class Binatia (SeqCode); order Binatales (SeqCode); family Binataceae (SeqCode); species Binataceae bacterium (SeqCode). Next base: position 5,318 of record DATJXN010000127.1, on the reverse strand, counting down.
CCGGATTTCCCACCGACCTGCAGGCGCAGATGATGGCGCTTCTGACTCAGGCCGCCGGAACGTCGGTCATCACGGAAACCATCTTCGAAAACCGCTTCATGCATGCGCTCGAGCTGATGCGCATGGGCGCCGATATCGTGATGAAGGGGCCGACCGCGGTGGTGCGCGGTCCCTCCGCGCTCTGCGGCGCGCCGGTGATGGCGACCGATCTGCGTGCGAGCATGGGGCTCATCCTGGCCGGCCTCGCCGCCGAGAACCACACCGAGCTAAGCCGCGTGTATCATCTCGACCGCGGCTACGAGGCGCTCGACGCCAAGCTCGCGGCGCTGGGCGCAAGAGTCGAGCGGGTCAGCGAAGAGGAAGCCGCATAAACGATGAGCCTCGCAATCCTGAACTCGCACAGCGCTGCCTTTCGCCGCTTTCTCGACGCGATGCTCCGCCGGCGCGGGACCGACGGCGCATCGATCGACGCGGCGGTGGCGAAGATAATCGCCGCCGTGCGCCGGCGCGGAGATCGCGCGCTGCTGGAATTCAGCGCCCGCTTCGATCGGGTCAGGCTTACGCCCGCACGGTTGCGGGTGCGGCCTGCGGAGATGGAAGCCGCGCGGCGCGCGCTCGCGCCCGCCGAACGCCGCGCGCTCGAGCTAGCGGCGCGGCGAATTCGCGAGTTCCATCGCCGTACGCTCGGCCGCTCGTTCCACTATCGCGACGCTTCGGGCATGCGTCTCGGCCAGACGGTGCGGCCGCTTGCGCGGGTCGGAATCTACGTTCCGGGAGGGCAGGGCGCTTATCCTTCGACTGTCCTGATGAACGCGATTCCGGCGCGCGTCGCAGGCGTGGATGAAATCGTGATGGTATCGCCGCCGTCGCCCGCGGGCGACTCGGCCGCGGTGCTGGCCGCCGCCGCGATCGCCGGCGTGGACGAGTTTTATCGCGTAGGCGGCGCGCAGGCGGTCGCCGCGCTCGCCTACGGCACGCGGACTATCGGCGCGGTCGATAAAATCGTCGGCCCCGGCAATGCATGGGTGCAGACCGCCAAACGGATGGTCTACGGCGCGGTCGATATAGACAAAATGGCGGGACCGAGCGAAGTGCTGGTGATCGCGGACCAAAGCGCGCGCGCCGATTGGGTCGCGGCCGACCTTATCGCCCAAGCCGAGCACGGCTCAGGCGACGAGGCCGCCGTGCTGCTGACGCCCTCGCGCGCCACGGCCGAGCGCGTTGCCGCCGCGATCGAAAAAGCGCTTGCCGATCTGCCGCGTGCGGCCGTGGTCAGGCGCGTGTTCAACCGGCGCGGCGCGCTGGTCGTGGTCGATAGCCTCGAGGAGGCGTTCGCGCTGGCCAACCGGATCGCCCCCGAGCATCTCGAACTTGACCTCAAAGATGCACCGCGATGGTCAAGGCGTGTGCGCGCGGCCGGAGCGGTGTTCGTCGGCGAGCATAGCCCCGCGCCGCTCGGCGACTATCTCGCCGGGCCGAATCACGTGCTGCCCACGGGCGGCGCCGCGCGTTTCGCCTCGCCGCTCGGCGCATACGACTTTGTCGCGCGCACCAGCACGATCGAAGCCTCGGCGCGAGCGATCGAGAAACTTGGGCCCGCGGTCGTGCGGCTTGCGCGGATGGAAGGTTTCGAGGGTCATGCGCGGGCCGTCGAGCTGCGCCTGGAGCGCAGGGGCGCGCGCGCCGCGGGACGGCGATAAGATGGCGGTAAGAACCGGGACCAAAAATGCCCGGGAACCGGTTACGCAAAGCTCGCGCGACAGGTAATATGTTCAGCCAGACATGGCCAGCAAATCTCAGCTGAAGGCTCCGCGCCTTAAGGTTGCGCCTGCCGGCAAGCCGGCCGCCCGTTCGGCCGCGGTCGAGCGCAAGACGCGCGAGACCGAGGTCAAGGCCGTACTCAATCTCGACGGCGGCGGCCGCGGCGCGATTGCAACCGGTGTTCCGTTTCTCGACCATATGCTGGAGAGTTTCGCGCGCCACGGCTTCTTCGATCTCGAGGTTCGGGCGCGCGGCGATCTCCATATCGACGAGCATCACACGGTCGAGGACGTCGGGATCGTGCTCGGACGCGTCTTTCGCCAGGCGCTGGGCGATCGCGCGGGTATCCGCCGCTTCGGCGAGGCGATGGTGCCGCTGGACGAGGCCCTCTGTTCGGCGGTGGTGGACATCAGCGGCCGCAGTTACCTCGCCTACAACGTGCCGATCGCGCAGGAGCGCGTGGGAAACTTCCAGACCGAACTGGTCCACGACTTCATGAAAGCCTTCAGCGATGAGGTCGGGATGAACCTGCACCTGACGCTGATCGGCGGGCGCAACCCTCATCACGTGATCGAGGCCGCGTTCAAGGCGCTCGCACGGGCGATGGACCAGGCGACGGCGCGCGAGCCGCGCTCGGGCGGCGCCGCGCTCTCGACCAAGGGTACGCTTTCGTAAAGACGCTTGTTCGAACAGTTCACCATAATTCCTTCGATCGATCTCAAGGGCGGCGAAGTCGTGCGCCTGTTGCGTGGCGATATGGACCGCGCGACGGTCTATGGCAGCGACCCGGCGGCGGTCGCGCACGGCTTCGAGCGCGAGGGCGCCCGGATAATCCACGTCGTGGACCTCGACGGCGCGATTGCCGGCGCACCGCGGAACCTGGACTCGATCCGCGCGATCCGCTCCGCGGTCGGCTGCGCGATCGATGTAAGCGGCGGGTTAAGGACGGCCGAATCGGTGCGAGCGGCTATCGCGGCCGGAGCGGACTACGTGTCGATCGGATCGGCCGCGATATTGAATCCGCCGATGTTCAAAGAGGTCTGCCGGGAGCATCCCGGGCGCGTCTTCGGCTCGATTGACGTGCGTGAGGGGTGTCTGGCGATCAAAGGATGGCGCGAGACAAGTCAGCTTGTCGTGGCCGACGCTTTAGAGCGCTTTCAGCAGGCTGGAGTAGCGGGGATTGTCTTGACCGACATATCACGCGATGGTACGCAAAATGGTGTCGACATCGAGATGTACGAGTCGGTCGGGCGGTCCGTGCAGGCGCCGGTAATCGCGTCGGGCGGGGTTGCGCGAATCGACGACTTGATTGCACTGAGCCGGCTGTTTCGGTGCGGAATAGCGGGCGCAATCACGGGCCGGGCGCTTTACGAAGGTCGCTTCACGCTTTCGCAGGCGATCGCCGCTACGACGTAGCGCGAAGGAGTATCTGAGACCTGTGGGGCGTCAATGGTTCTTTTTAGCCGGTGTTGGCTTTCAGAAATGCGCGAAAAATCAGCAGATTAGCTCGTCTGACAAGAAAAGCGTCATCGATAGGCAGAAAAGGTATTGCATCCGATCAGTAAAACGTACAGGATGCATAAGCATAACATAGATGAATTAGAACTAAATCGGAGCATTTCCGGTTAAGTTCGCTGTTCAACGTCTTTCGAAGCATTACGGGGTCCGCACTCGAAAGGTCAGATTGTGGCCGTCTTCACCATAGTCCTGCCCGTGCTGCTCGGAGTGATGGCTCTCGGCGTGGATTTCGCACTTATCTACTTCAACTGGTCGATGGTACAGAAGGCGGCTGACGCGGCAGCGCTGGCGGGAGCCTCGCAGCTCACGGGAGTTGCCGGCTCTGCATCCACTGTTCAGCCGGCCGTAGTGAATTACGTCAACGGCTATGCCTGCATAAACGGGATCAACGATCCCGCGGCCACCTATCCGACTTTGTGCACGGAGACGACGCATCCGGGCGGGTTCGTCGATAAAATCGTCTTCACGAACGTCACCGACACGGAGGTTTCCGTCGGCATCAAGCGTACGGTTCCATACTACTTCGGCAAATTGATCGGGCTTAACACGGCGAACGTCGCGGCGAAAGCGACTGCGGCGGTCGACCCTATAGGAACGGTCACCAGTGGGCTTTTCCCCGTCGGTATTCAATGCAACAGCCCATGCAGCACGGTCAATCTTGACCCAGGTCAGGTGACTTCGTTCGGCTCGAAGTTCGTGGGCGGTCTGGCGCCTGGCAATTGGGACTGGCTCGATCTTGGCCAGGGAAAGGGCGCAAGTGCGCTCGGAAGTGCGATACAAAACGGCGCCTCGGGCAGTTTTTCAATAAGCGAAGATGTCGGTTCAGCCCCCGGTAACAAGGGCAATTCCGGGCCGGTGAAGAAGGGCCTCAACGCAAGGTTGTCTTCTTGCGCGACCACTACTGCCGCCACAGATCCCTGTCAAAACGGTGCATTGGTCGGCGGCACGAATGGCATCGGTGGAACGAGCGGGGTTCCGAGCAATGACCCGTGCCTGGTTACCATGCCCGCGGTTGACTTCACTGGATGCAACGGCGGGAGTTGCAGCATGCCGATCGAAGCTTTTGCACAGATCTACCTGGAGCAAAACAGTACCGGGACCGATATCGAGGGCTGCTTTATTCGGACACTTAGCCCCAGCGCTGTAGGGAGTAGCAGCGCCCCCAATCTCGGTCCACTGGCGCCGCCTATCCTGATCAACTAGCAACGGCGCGACTGATTATTGAAAGACCTTCTTGATTCTTGCGGAGATCCCTAGATGAAGAGAGGCGCCATTGCTCCCGGGCGCATGGGGCAGGCGATGACCGAGTTCTTGTTCATCGCGTTCGTCACTTTTATCATTCTGTTCGTCGCTATTCAGATGGCTGCTATTGGGCGCGAGTACATGGCGCTCGGCCAGTTGAATTACCAGGTTGCACGCTGGGCGACGAGTCCCACTAACAACGCTCTTAAGGACACCAGCGGCAATCCGGTCAACAGTCCGCAGTGCGCCGATGTGGCCACTCTCATCAAGGGCAACAGCGTATCGCCCTACTCGAGCGTCAGCGGCATTGCGTCGGGATATATGGGAAAGATTGGCTTCGGGAATACCAACTGCGGCTCCCCGCCGCCCGGTGGAATTGGCGTCGCGATGAACTGCGTTGCGGCTGGCGGTAAGACATCGACGCCCTGCGCTGCCCAGAGGGCGCCCGGCACTGAGGTCCAGATTACATTGACCATGGACACGAGCCCCATTCTCTTCTTGACGACCTCGAAGACTAACCCTAATTTCCTGGGAATCCCGTTCCCCAAGACGCTTTCGAGCGAGCAGACGATGCTGACCCAGTAGGGTCGGAGCACCGCAACCTAAAAGAACGCCTTCAAAACGGCGCCGGGCCCGACGGTCCGGCGCCGTTTGCTTTGTGCGCCCAGCATGGCGCGTGACTTAAGAGGTGGAAGTCCTCTGTGCGAGCAGGCCGCGTCGAGCACTAGCGAAGCGCAAAGGCGTCATCGTGAGATGGGGTCTGGAGGAAGCGTGGAGCAAAGCCGCGAGCCGACGAA
>DATJXN010000126.1 GCA_035500095.1 Candidatus Binataceae bacterium | reverse complement strand
GCGCACTCTGTTGATCCATGGAGCGCGCTCGGCGTTGTACGCCGCGCGCAACAAAGAAAATCCGCGCAGTCTTTGGTTGCAGCGGCTTAAGGCCCGACGCGGCTACAACGTCGCGGCGGTAGCGTTAGCCAACAAGAACGCGCGGATCGCCTGGGCGGTGCTGCGCTTCGGTGAAGCTTACCAGCGAGCCAAGGCCCATCGCCCCGAGCGGTGCGCGACGCCATCACCGCGGCTTCAGCGCCTGTGCTCGGCGAGGCGCACTTGCGCGGTTCCTGAAGGCTTATGCTTCGTACTACAATGAGGTCCGGACGCATCTCCCTTTGGATAAAGATGCTCCGGATTTTCGACGGAGACAGAGGACCGGCCGTGTCGCAGCGATACCGTTCCTCGGCGGGCTCCATCATCAATACGTCCGGGTTTAGGGTTTTCGATAGGCACAGGCTCTGCTGGGCGGACTACACCATCACTATGTCAGGGTCTAGTTTTCGGCAGACACAGGCCAAGTCGAACGCGATTTCGCAGAGCAATCGACGCCTGCCGGGACTTGACGGGCTGCGAGGACTCGCAGTGATTCGCGTATTGGCACATCACTTTTTCGATCACGGTCCGATTCCGCTCGCTAGCTACCATTTGCCCGGGCCGGTAGTTGATTTTTGGAAGAATGCGACCTTCGGCGCCGATATGTTCTTCGTGCTGTCGGGATTCTTGGTTACCTGGTAGCTGCTGAGAGAAGAGGGTAAGACCGGCACTCTGAATATCGGCAGATTCTACACGCAACGAGCGTTGCGAATCCTACCGCCGGCGAGCTTTTGCGTCGCGATCTTCGCACTGCTTGATTCTGCAGGACTCATCCAGATAACGCGATGGGACGTCATTTCGAGCATGACGTTCATCCGGAATTACGCTCCGCGCGGAGCCTCCTTCACTACCGGCCATTTCTGGTCGCTCGCAATCGAAGAGCAGTTCTATGTTCTTTGGCCGCTGGCGCTGCTTTTGATTCGTTCTCTACGTATGCGGATGGCAATCATTTGTTCCCTGCTCCTATGTGCGCCCTTTTGGCGAGAGCTAAATTATGTGCTGGCGGGCGGAGGCATGCTCTGGAATGCGGCACGGACTGATCTTCACTGCGATCCGCTGCTGGCGGGCTGCGCGCTCGCGATAATGCGGTCGACCCCGGCCGGGCTAACGCGGCTCCGGGGCAGAATATTCCAAACGCCGCTCACGCCTCTGATCTGCGCTGTCGTAATCGCGGCTTTGCTCGGTGGGTTACTAGATCTAATGCCTTTGAAGCGGCTGCATCTCGGATTTTTGAAACTGTCGATACTGAGCGCGGCGATCGCCCTGGTGATCAACTACGTGGTCGAGCACTCCGACGATTTACTCGGCAGAATTCTGCATCATCGGTTACTAGTTGGTGTAGGTACGATTTCGTACAGTCTGTATCTGTGGCAGGAGGTGGCGTTTATCGATGCGCCCGGTGGCAATGCACGGTGGGCGCCCTTTCCGCTGGCGCTCACGGCTATGATCGCGATGACGATGGTGAGTTACTACGGCGTCGAGAGGCCGTTTAACTCATTGCGTGCACGATTTAAATTTCACTAACGAGGTACCTCGGTGATATCCCTGCGTCTGATCGATCGTCGCGGCGGTTCTTCCACAGCGCACCAGTGTACGCCGGAATGTTAACCAATATACGCTCCCGTTCATTGCCTCCGTAGTTTTGAATCATGCGTGTAAAAAAGGGGAACATTTGATGCGTCTCGAGTACTCGGTGCCGCGCCTCTTGCAACGCGGGTAGTCGTCCTTCCCATTCATCACGGCGGAGCAATTCATCGATCCTCGCGAGGGTTGCAAAATGATCGTTGGCATCAATTCGAATCAAAGAGTCGGCGGGAAAATAGTGCTCTATGTTGGGGCAACCGTCATAGAGCGGAAGTGTCCAACTTAGAAAGCAATCGGCGATCTTTTCTGTCCAGTAGTCAGGACTATTCGAGTTCTCGATCGCAATTGAATAGCGATAGCGCGCAAGTGCGTCCCATTTGTCCTCGATGTAACGGACGCCGCGTCCAAAGACCTCCACCTTGTCAGGCGCACCAGCTGTTGGCGCAGGAGAAGATTCTCGGCCTCAAGCCGCGCTCGCCGCGTGAATCGCGACCGGATAGCAAGCAGCAGCTGGGTCAGAAACGCGACCATCGACCGCTTCATTACCACACGCCCACTCGCGCGTCATCCGGGATGAGCTTTTCGGTAGGCACAGCGCCAGCCACGCAATCATCAAGCGTCAGATGCTTAGTCAATCGGGTGATTTGAACGACCCCGCGAGGGAAATCCGGATAATGCGTCTCGTCACCTGGAACTGTGGCGGCGGCTTCCATCGCAAATTCTCGGCCTTACGTGCGCTCGCGCCGGACGTGGCGATTGTGCAGGAGTGCGCCGATCTCGACACGCTCGTCCGCAAAACGCCGGGATTCGCGCCTGCCGACGCGCTGTGGAGCGGTGACAGCCCGAATCGCGGGCTCGGCGTGTTTTCGTTCGGACGCTATCGGCTGGAGCGCACCGCCCGCGACGATGCCGCAATCACCTACGCGCTTGCGGCACGAGTGTCGGGGCCGTGCACGTTCAATCTTCTCGCGCTCTGGGCGCACTACGGAAAGGCCCCTGTGAGAGTAGGCTCGCCCGGACCGGTGCTGCTCGCGCTCGCCCGGTTCGAAGATTTTCTGATCGAGCGCGCTTCTATCGTGGCGGGCGATCTGAACAATCACGTCCGATGGGACCGGCCGGGCAAGGCGAGTAACCACGCGGCGACCATGGCGGCAGGCGCGGCGCTGGGCCTGGTCAGCGCCTACCACGCTTTCTTCGCACTGGAGCAGGGCGCGGAACGCCACCATACGCTCTACTGGCGCAATCGCTCGCGCAACGGGCCGAAGTTTCATATCGATTATGTCTTCGTGCCGCGGACGGCGGCTGCCCTGTTGCAGCGAGTGGCGATTGGTACTTATGCGAAATGGATCGGAACGGGCCTGAGCGATCATGCACCGGTGATCGTGGACTTTGTTGCCGGGTTTGCCGTCCGCCGCACAGATCGGGCAAACGTGCGCACTCCGCAGCACGCGCCCATAAGCGATGCGGTGGCGTCGAGAATCCGCGCGCACTAGGATCGAACGCGTTACAGCGAGCGAATTTTACCGTAGCGAGTGGAGACCGATGGATCAGGCTGGAGTGATGGCCCCCCCGGGCCGCGTTGGCCCGGGCCGAATTCGCATCTGGATGCAGGCGAGCCGCGCATTCACGCTGGGGATGCCGTTCATGAGCGTGACCGTGGGCTCGTTCCTTGCGTTTTACGCGGGCGCGGGCTTCTCGCCGGCTAAATATCTGGCGGTCGCTGCGGCGGCGATGCTCCTGCAGGCCGCCGCCAATCTGATCAACGACTATTACGATTTCATCAAAGGCACCGACGTCAACAACTGGGAATCGCCCGACGCTTTCGGGCCGGGCCTGGTGATTCAGCAGGGTTTGCTCAGTCCACGACAGATTCATATCGCCGGCCTGGCGACTTTCGCGGCGGGATCGGCGCTCGGCCTGACGCTCGTCTATGCCTGCGGATGGCCGGTGCTGATCCTGGGGCTCATCGGCGCGCTCGGTTCGTATTTCTACACCGCCGAGCCGCTCAGTCTCGCCTATCATGGGCTCGGCGATTTTATGGTGTTCGCGCTGATGGGTCCCGGGTACGTGATGGGCGCCTATTATGTGCAGGCGCTCGAGTTTTCATGGCCCTCGGCGCTGGTCGGGATTTCGATGGGGCTGCTCTGTTCGAGCCTGTTGCAGGTCAACAACCTGCGCGACATCGAGAACGATCGCAGGCACGGAAAGTGGACGCTCGCCGCGATAATCGGCCGCAGGGCCGCGATGGTCGAACTCGTCGCGTGCGATACGCTCGCGTACGTGATCGTGCTGGCGAGCGTGCTCTGGTGGGTTCTTCCACCTCTCGCGCTCATTGCGTTCGTGACGCTGCCGCGAGCGATCGATCAGGTGCAGCTGGTTTCCGGTGAGGCCGACGCCGAGGCGCACAATCGCGCGATGGCGCGTTCGGGACAGTTGCAGTTCGAATTCGGGATCGCGCTGGTGGCCGCCTTCGTCTTGAGTCGCTTCATGGGCTGGTAGCAGCGGTCCGCGTTTCGAGGCGCAGGGCCGGCCTTTGGCGGCGGCTCACGCCGCTCCTGGACGATCCCGCTTCCGCTGTGACATTTGACACTTTCGATCTCCCGGCTTTCAGTGCGCGGCGCCGCCGGCCGCGCCTATTTGGAAGCGCCGGATGATGAACGCGAGCGGCAGGCCCATCAGTACGATGACTCCCAGCAACCGAAAGCAATCCATGAACGCGAGCATCGCCGCCTGCTGCGTCATCATGCTGGCGGCGAGTCCGTAGGCCTGATGGATAGCGTCCGGGGTGCTGGCGCCCCGAGTCACCAGGTAATGGCTCGAGGTCCTCACGAACTCGCGGACGGTGCCGTCGGCGGAAGTCAGATTACTCACCAGCACGCTCTGGTGATACTGCGTCCGGCGTTCCAGCATCGTCGTAACGAACGCGATCCCGAAGCTGCCGCCCCAGTTGCGGCAGAGATTCGTCAGGCTCGAACCCTTGTTGTTCTTGTTGCGCGGCAGATACGAGTACGCCAGCTGGCTCACCGGGACGAACATGAACGCATAGCCGAAGCCCTGGAAGCATCGCGCCATCGCGAAGTGCGTATAGTCGGTCGCGGTCGTCATCCCGCCATAGTAGAAAAACGAAAGCGCCGCGATCGTGAAGCTCGCGGCGAGAAGGCGCCGTGCGCCGATACGCGGCACGATGCGGACCACGAACGGCGCCAGAAGCGTGATCACCGCAGCGCCCGGACCCAGGACCAGGCCCGCGTCGGTCGCCGTGTAACCGAACAGCGTCTGCAGCATCTCCGGAATCAGCACCGTGCTGCCGAATAGCCCGAACGCAAACAGAAAATAGTACAGGTTGGCGATCGCAAAGTTCCGCTCGCGGAGCAGGGTCAACTCGACCACCGGATCGTCATGACGCCACTCCCACCAGATCGCGGCCGCGATCGTCACGACCGCGATCGCGAGGAAAGCCGCGATAAAGCTACTTTCCAGCCAATCGTCGCGCTCCCCGCGGTCGAGCACAACTTCCAGGCAGGCGAATCCGAGGGCTATGAGCGCGATTCCCACGTAGTCGATCCGCAGCCTGCCGCCGCGTTTCGCCGCCTTCCGTTCTTCGATGAACTCCGCCGGATCGTGAACCAGCCGGCTCGAAAGCACGAGCGACAAGAGACCGATCGGAACATTTATGAAAAACACCCAGCGCCACGAAAAGCTGTCCGTGATCCATCCGCCGAGCGGCGGTCCGATCGCCGGCGCAGTGACAATCGCCATGCTATAGAGCGCGAACGCTCCGCCGAGCTTTTCCTTGGGGAACGTGTCCACCAGGATCGCCTGTTCGACGGGCGCGAGGCCACCGCCGCCGATCCCCTGCAGCACGCGGAAGAAAATCAGCATCTTGAGGCTGGGCGCGACGCCGCAAAGCAGCGAGGTCGAAGTGAACAGCGCGACGCACATCATGTAGTAGCGCTTGCGGCCGAACACACGACTGAGCCACGCGCTCATGGGCAGGATGATCGCGTTGGCCACCAGGTAGCTTGTCAGCACCCAGGTGCTTTCGTCGTAGCTGGTTCCCAGGCCGCCCGCGATGTGCGGGAGCGATACGTTGGAGATGCTCGTGTCGAGCAGCTCCATAAACGTCGCCATCGTTACCGTAAGCGCAATTGCCCACGGGTTGTGTGTTAGCCGCGCGGCGGGCGCTTTGACCGGAGTCGCCGCGGCAGGCGCCGTGGGATGCATGGACGGACCTGCCACGGCGCGCGCTGTGCCTAGCGCAGCCATACGGTCGGCTCGACCGACATTCCGGGGTGCAGGCGATGGTCGGGGTCCTGGCCCGGCGCGAAGACTATTCGCACCGGCAGGCGCTGGACGACCTTAACGTAGTTGCCGGTCGCGTTTTCGGCGGGCAGCAGGCTGAAACGGTCGCCGCTCGCACCCGGGAGGTTCTTTACATAGCCCCGGTAGTTGCGTCCGAAGGTGTCGATGTGGATGGTGACTCGTTGACCGCGATGCATGCGCGCGAGTTGGGTCTCCTTGAAGTTCGCGGTGACCCATATCTCGTCGGTTTCGGTCACGAACATCAGGGTCTGCCCGGGTTCTATCCGCGAGCCGAGTTCGACGCTCCGTTTGCCGACGATGCCGTTGGCCGGTGCGTAGATTTTGGTGTAGCTGAGATTGAGCAGCGCCTGGTCGAGCGCGGCGCGGGCCGCGTCGACGTCCGCCTCGCGCCCGGCGATCGTTTTGAGCGCAGACCCCGCCGCTTCGCGCCCAGAATCGAGCTTGGCCGCGTCAACCCGGGCCGTGGCGATGTACTGATCGTATTCGTTCTGCGCCACCACCCGCTGGTCGAGCAGGACGGCGAACCGTTGCGCGTCGCGTTGCGCCTTGAAATTCGCCGCATCATTCTCGCGCACGTGCGCAAGCGCCGCCGCGTAGTCCTGTTTCGCGGAAGCGGCCTGCGCCAGCGCGAGTTCCAGCCGTGCCCGGGCCTGCGCCACGGCGACTTCATAGTCGCGCGGATCGATCTCGACCAGCAGTTCGCCCGCGTTCGCGCGGTCGTCATCCTCGGCGTGAACCCGGATGACGGTGCCGTTGATCCGTGAGCTCAGGGGATCGATATGGCCGTCGATCTGCGCGTCGTCGGTGGATTCGTACGACTGCAGGTAGTTCCACGCCCAGGGCGCGATCGCGCCGAATGCCGCGAGCGCCGCGGCCGCGAGCGCGAGCCGCCAGCCGATGCGCCGCAGCCGCGGACCGCCGCGGCCCGCGGCGCCGCCCCGCTTGGCGGGAGCAGCGGGCAACTCGACGTGCCGGTAACGTTCGCCGCCGTCCGGTCTGAGGGCCTCGAGCTGCGGAGTTTCCGAATCGGGTCGCAAGTCCATTTCCGCGGCACCCACATCGTCTCGCAAATCGCGATTTGTTTGGCCATCCGCGAATCGCGCGCTGGTTTGTTCTTCGGTGAAAATGTCCATTTTGAAATAGTAGCCAATTGCATATACAAGCAGTGTGCCAGCAAAAAGGCTTTCAGCCGCGGAGCTTGCGCAGCACCGCCTTCAGATCGGCGATGCTTGCGGGCCCCAGACGACGGCTCACATCTTCCTGGGCCTTTTGCCAGGCTGGATAGCCTCTGCGAATCAGCCCGATTCCCTTCTCGGTCACCCTGATCAGGTGGCTTCGCCGATCCTCGCCCTCTTCGCGCCGAAACCAGCCCTTTGCGCACATCCGCTCGACGTTGCGGCTGACCGTCGATTCGTCCATTTCGAGGATCTTCGCCAGCTCCGCGGGCCGGGCCTGCTCGCGGTTGGCGACCGCGACCAGCAGGTTGAACTGGCTGGCCTTGAGGCCAAGGTCTGCCAGCGCGTCGTCATAAATCGACGTGACGATCCGGTTCAGCATCCGGACCCGAAAGCCGATACATTCGCGGCCGATCCGCTGGATAGCCTGCTTCATAGACCAATGTATATGCATCTATAGTCGCAGCGTCAATCGCGTTGACCGGGACCTTCTGCTCACGGACGCGTGCGCCGTTAAGCGGCGGTGAGCCACGCCGAAAGCGCGGGCTCGAATTTGCCCAGGTACGGGGCGAGGTCGGGAGCGAACGCCGGATGCGCGCGCAGGCGCGCGAAGTGCGCGAAGGCCCGCGGATATTGCACGCCGATTCCGCTCTGCAGGACCGGCGCGAGCCCGTGTTTTTCCAACGCGGCGCCGTTATGGATTTCGTTGAAGAAGAGGCTCAACTCCGCGGCAAAACAGATGTCGGCCAGGGTAACGTTTGCGCCGACCAGATACGCCCGATCGGGTGAGAGCGCCCGGTCGATTCCGGCCGCGTACGCCGCAAAGCCGTCGCGCGCCCGTGCGTGGCTCTCGGCCGCGACCGATCCGTTTATCAGCGCCGGCAGATAGTGCTGCGCGTCGCGCGCGAAGACGAGGCTCGTATCGAGGAAACTGTCCACTCGGGCGGCTTCGTAGGGGCTGCGCCCGTAGAGCGGAAACCTGTCCTCGCCGAGCCGCGCAACAGCGCGCATGATACTGTTCGATTCGAAGATGCCTACCTTGCCGTCCGGGCTGAAAGCAGCCGGTACGGTGCCGAACGGATGTGCCTCCATAAACGCGCCGGTCTTGTGCAGCGCGCTCTTGAAGCCGATCTTGCCCGCCGCTCCTTCGCCAAGCCGGGCCCGCTCGCTGTCGGAGAGCGGCCGCGCGTCGAAATCCCAGAGCCACGTCTGCAGCTCCTTGGGCGCGGCGCCGCGCACCTCGACTTCGACATCGCAAAGCCGCGCGGCGATGGTCGCCTTCCAGATGCGCGGATTGGGCAGGTAGGAAAAAAAATCCTAAGCTGACTCACCATCTTGTCTCCATACCTCGCGGCAACTTCGCTCATGCGGCGCCGACGATTGGCAGCCGGTTACCAGGTCTCGCCGAAGGGCCTCACCTCTACGTTGAAGGACCAGGCGCTGCGATCCTGATGCACCACGTGCCATATTTCGTCCGCGATCGCCGCGGGCTTGATGAAGAACGTATCGGGAGCGTCGGGCGATCGCTTGCGCGTCCATTCGAGATCGATGACCGCGTCGATGAGAACGTAGGCGACGTGCACACCTTTCGGCCCGACCTCGCGCGCGATCGCCTCGGCAAGAATCCGCTGCGCCGCCTTGGTCGGCGCGAAGCCGGCAAACCCGGCCTTGCCGCGCAGCGCCGCGGTGTTGCCGGTCGCGACGATCGTGCCTTCGCCGGCGGCGATCATCGCGGGCGCGAGGCGGCGCGCGAGATACAAGAGCGCCATCGTGTTGACCCGGAAGTTTCGATTGAGCACTTCGGGATCGATCTGCATGAAGTTGCCGAAAGCGCCGCCGACGGCGTTGTGGATCAGCACGTTTGGCGTCCCCAACCCTGCGCGGACTGCGTCGAGCGCGGCGTCGAGTTGGGTTTCGTCAGCAACGTCGCACGGATAGGCGCGCGCGCCGGCGATCTCCCGCTCGAGCGCATTTAGCCGCTCGCGGTTGCGCGCGAGCATCGCGACCGCATAGCCGCCGCGCGCGAAGCGCCGCGCGATCGCCGCGCCGGTTCCGGGACCCACTCCGGTTACGACTGCCACAGGCCTGGGATCGGGCACTATAGTCTCCTCCATGGTCGGCGTTTGAAACTATCGCACGGACGCATCGGACGGCGGGTTGCTGACGGTCCGCTCGCGCTCGAGGCGCGCGACCTCGGCTTCTCCGTATCCCAGCTCGCGGAGGATCGCGGCGTTGTCCGCGCCTAGCCGCGGCGCCATCGCGCGCACGCCGGCCGGAGTCCGATCGAAGCGCGCCGCCGGCCGCGGCATCCGCACCTTTCCGAACGCCTCGCTCTGGAACTCCTCCAGGATGCGGTTGTCGCGCACCTGCTGATCCTGAAGCAGGTCAAAGCGGCCGAGCACCGGGGCGGACGGGACGTCGTTGCCGAGCAGGCGCGGCAGGATTTCGTGCGCGGTCCATTTTTCCAGCTCGGCCGACACGATCTCTCGCCGCTCGACGGCATGGATGGAGCGGTCGCGCGCCGACCTGAAGCGCGGATCGCCGATCAGATCCTCGCGGTTGAGCGCGCGGCACATGCCGGCCCATTCGTCGTCGGAAAGCGCCGCCGCGGTGAGATATCTGTCCTGCGCCGCGAACACCAGGTCGGGGCCCTGGTCGGCCTCGGAGGGGTCGATCTCGTTGCCGACGAAAGTCAGCGTCGCCATCGCCTCGGGCCACAGATAGGCAATCATCGCGTCGAGCATCGCGATTCGCACGTGCTGACCTAGTCCGGACTGCGCGCGGGCGAAGAGCGCGGCGCCGATCGCTTGGGCGGTGGTCAGCGCCGTGGTGTAGTCGGCGATAATCGTGCGCACCATCCGCGGACGGCCGGTGTCACGATCGCGCTGGATTTCCGCGAGACCAGAGAGCGCCTGGATCACCGGATCGTAGGCGCGCTGTCCCGCGTACGGACCGTTCTCGCCAAAGCCGCTGATCGACACGTACACGATGTTCCCCCGGATTTCGCGCACCGCACTTTCTCCAAGCCCCACGCGCTCGGCTGTTCCGGGGCGAAAATTGTGCACCAGTACGTCGGCGGTGGCGATCAGTTTTTTGACGATATTGAGACCTTCGGCAGTCTTGAGATCGATCGCCAGCGAGCGCTTGTTGCGGTTGCAGCAGAGAAAGGAGGCCGACGATCCGTTACGGCCCTGGCCGAGATAGCGCATGAGATCGCCGCGCGGCGGCTCGACCTTGATCACTTCGGCGCCCTGGTCAGCCAGCATCATGGTCGCGACGGGACCTGCGACCATCGACGTGAAGTCGAGCACGCGAACACCTTCGAAGGGACCTGGCATTTCGTTTGACCTCCGGCAGCCGCGTCCGCGTTATTGCGCGGCAAAGTTGCGCGCGCGCGCCGCTTGATAGGCGGGGCGGGCGGCGACGCGATGGCTATAGCGCGAGAACGTGTCGGAAACGGAGATGCTGCACGACGCGGCCCAATCGAGGCACGTCATCAGGAGTATGTCCGCGATGCTCAGGCGCTCACCGAACAGGTATGCACCGCCGTCGTTGACGCGCGCGGCCATCGCCTCGAGATTGTGCTCAAAGTACTGCCTTGCCGATTCGACCGCGGCCGGCGCTTCACCATACGTGCTTTTCAATGCGTCGTGGCGGCGCATAATATACAACCCGGCCGCGTCGAGCTCGGTCGCGATGAAATAGCACCATTCGCTGAGCGCGGCGCGCTCCCGGGCGTCCCGCGGAACATAAAGCCGCGCCGAATCGGCAAAGGTCTCATTGAGATACTGGATGATCGCGGCGCTCTCGGTCAAAACAAAGTATCCGTGGCGAAGCACCGGAATCTTGTGCCGCGGATTGATTCGCAGGAATTCCGCTGTGAGGGTCTCGCCGCTGCGCGCCCCGATCGGATGGGAATCGTACTCGAGTCCGAGCTCGAGCAGCATCCAGTGCGCGCGCATCGTGCGCGACGTACCCGCTCCCCACAAAGTCAAATCGTGCGCCATCAGCGGTTTCCGGCTCCTGGGTTAGAACTTCTCCGTATAGGGTCTGACCTCGAGTTCGTGGCTCCAGACGCTGCGATCCTGATGCGCCAGGTACCAGAACGCGTCCGCGATCGCCGACGGTTTAAGGAAATCCTCATCCCCGGCTTGGGGCCGCATTTGCCGGAGCAAAGGCATGTCGATGCCGCCGTCGACATTGACGTACGCGACGTGCACGCCCTGCGGATGGAGGTCGCGGGCCATCACCTGGCAAAGTCCGCGGAGCGCGAATTTCGCCGGGGCGAACGCCGCCGAATTGGGCCACGGCCGCACGCCCGCGGTCGCGCCGGTGAAGAGCATCGCACCGCTTTTGCGCGAGAGCATTGCGGGCGCGACCTGGCGCGACCACAGGAACGCGCCAAAAGTATGCAGCCGCCAGGTCTGTTCGAAGACCTCGGGCGATGTCTCGAGCAGCCGGCCCATCGGGCGGCGGCCGCCGTTGTAAATCAGGATTTCGACCGGACCAAGCTCGCGGGTCACCCGATCGTACGCGGCGGCCGCTTGCGCCTCGACCGTGGCGTCGGCGCAGAGCGGCAGCGCGACGCCACCGGCGGACCTGATTTCGGCCGCGATCGGCTCGATCACGTTGGGGCTTCGCGCCACGAGCGCGACCTTGTAACCGGCGGCGAAGCGGCGGGCGAGGGCCGCGCCGAGGCCCTCACCGACTCCGATCACCACGCATACCTTGTTCGAGGGTTCGTTCATGATCGTTGGTCGGCCGGAGCGTCGCTTGACGGTCCGGTTTAGCTCTCCCTGGTTCAGGCTGCGCCCCGTAACAAGCGGAGCGGTCTAGATGACAAGGCTCGTCGGCCTATTGATGACGTTCGTCACGTTTGAGATATTAATGGCGCTCGTAATTAAAGATGTCAAGCGCCATCGCGATGGCGAAGGAAGTCCGATGCGGGTGTCGAAAGAAAAAGCCGCGCGCAACCGCGATCAAATCCTGACTTCGGCTGCGCGCCTCTTCCGCGAAAACGGTATCGACGCGACCGGCGTCGATTCGATCACCAAGGCCGCCGGCCTCACCCACGGCGGGCTCTACAGCCACTTCGGCTCCAAGCAGGCGATCGTCGCCGAGGCGGTGCGCTTCGCGCTCGCGCGCTCTCGGCGCCGGTGGTCGCGAACGGCCGAAGGCAAGGCGCACGATGAAGCGTTTGCCGATATCGCCGGCTATTACCTTTCGCGCGAGCATCGCGACGCGCATGGCGACGGATGCCTGGTCGCGGCGCTCAGCTGCGAAATCGGTCGGCAGCCGCCGGCCGTCCGCCGGGTGTTCACGGAAGAGCTGAAGCAGGTGTTAGGATTCCTGAGCGGGCTGATGCCGGAGGAGATTTCGGCGCGGCGCTACGAGGATGCGATCGCTGCGTTTGCCTGCATGGTGGGCGCCGTGGTCCTTGCGCGGGCCGTCAACGACGAGGCTCTCTCGCGGCGGATCCTGAAGACCGCAGAGAAGCGGCTAGGCAAAGTGGCGACGGGTCGCCGGCCTGTAAGGCGCCGTGCGTCGGCGCCCAGGGGTCGCGCGAATGCCTGATGGCGCGCGGAGATCGAATCGATCGCAACCGGCCGCACAACTGCCGCGAGGCCGGCGATCAGTAACCTCATGGAGGATTGTCCTTGGAACAGCGCAAAGCGACGGCCGCGGTGATCGGCGCGGGAGATTACATCGGCGGCGCGATCGCGAAGAAGTTCGCGGCGGAAGGGTTCATCCTCTTCGCCGGCAGGCGCAATGGCGAAAAACTCGCGCCGCTCGTCGCGGAGGTCGAGGCCGCGGGCGGACGAATCGTCGGGCGCTCGCTGGATGCGCGCAAGGAAGATGAGGTCGCCGCGTTCCTGCGCGACGCGGACCAGTGCGCGCCGCTCGAAGTCTGCATCTTCAACGTTGGGGCCAACGTCAACTTCCCAATCCTGGAGACGACCGAACGCGTCTTTCGCAAGGTTTGGGAAATGGCCTGCTACGCAGGATTTGTCGCCGGCCGCGAGGCGGCCCGCTTGATGCTGCCGCATGGGTGCGGATGTCTCTTTTTCACCGGCGCCACGGCGAGCGTGCGCGGCGGGGCCGGATACGCCGCCTTTGCCAGCGCGAAATTCGGGCTGCGCGCGGTTGCTCAAAGCATCGCGCGCGAACTCGGGCCGAAAAACATCCACGTCGCCCATCTCATAATCGATGCGGGAGTGGATACGGCCTGGGTACGCGATCGAATCAGGGAGAAGCAAGGTGAAGATGCGCTGAACGAGCTTGCACCCGGGCGGCTGATGCGGCCGGCTGCAGTGGCGGAGGCGTATTGGCAACTCTACCGGCAGCCGCCAGACGCGTGGACATTCGAGCAAGAGATCCGCCCCTTCGGCGAGAAATGGTGAGGCGGCGCAAGTACGCGTCGTCCGGCGGACGCTTGCGGGCGGGCCTTGGACGCGCGGATTACGGCGCCTGCTGCTGCAGACGCGAGAGCGCATCGCGCATCGGAGCTTCCGAGATCTGGATCAATCCTTCGAATGGCCGGTCCAGCTCGAGGATCAGGAAAATCGCGCCGGCGACCGAGAGCGAGCAGACGAGAAGGACCGAGACCACGGTGGTGTTTGAAGGAGCGAAGAGCCCGAAGGTCAGAAAGATCATCGTGAACCAGAAAATCATGACGATCAGAAACGGCATCGGGATCGAGCCGCCGGTCTGCTCCAGCAGCAATGCGCGCGTGCGGCCCAGTTCCGCGCCGAGTTCCATCGCCTGGGAGTGGAGCGCGCGCTGGGTTTCGTTGACCGGCGTGAGCTGCTGGATCTTCTCGTAGAAATTGTTTGCGCCGGCTTTTACCGCCGCGGTGTCTAGGCTCTCGGGCCGGTAATTGTTCGACCCGGTCTCCACGCCAAACCCGCGCGCAATTACGTCGCGGAGCATCGCACGCGCTTCCCTGGTCTCGGGTCCGTAGTGAGCCAGCACGCGATCGAGCTGAATGAAATCGGCGGACATCTGTATCACTTCGCCGTTCTGCGTATCGTGCGAACCCTTGGCCGAGGCGATGAGCAGGGCCAGGACCAGCGCCGACATGGTCGCGATCAGTCCCATTCCAAGCTTCACCACATCTTTGGAATCCGCGCTCAGGTGATGCTCGGGCACGACCGATCGGAGGACCATCCCGAGCATCGCCGCGCCGAAAACGCATCCGAACACGATCCAGCTGATGACCATCGGATTCACAGTTCATCTTCTCCGTTAGGACGGACTTTTCGTCCGCTGCGAGAGCGGTTCACTTATATCGTAGAGAGTGTGCAATGTTTAGATGTGGTTTGCAGGCGGGCGCTCGGTAGCATTACGCGTTGTGACGTGATTTGATGAGCCATCATCGATCGCCGGCTGCAGCGAAGGCGGCCCGGTTGAGCCCACCAGATGCGAGCGCTAAAGCCGATACTCCCGATGCTTTGCGCAACCGGACTGCTAATCGGAGCGGCGGTTGCGGCCCGGTCATTCGCGGGCGAAAGCGCAGAGATTACGTCAGAGCCGGCCGCGCAGGCGAGCACAATCGAAACGCAGCAACCGCTGACTGCTCCGCCGCCCGGCGATGAGCCCCCAACCTATCAAATGGATCAGACCAACCCAAATCAGGTGGAGCCGCCGGGGATGCAAGAATATCTCGGCGAGAGCGAGCAGATTTCGCTTTACGGGATAGACCTTCGGATAGAGCATCGCAAGGCGGAAAAGGATATCCAGGGGCTGCTGGTGGTCGATATCGCGCCGGGAAGTCCCGGGGCGTTTGCCGGGCTACATCCCTACCGGCAGCCCACGCGAGACATTCTGCAGGGCGTGGGTATGCTCGCGGCGATGGCATTTCCGCCGGCGGCAGTGATAGTGCCGATCATGCAAACCGTTCCGCTTAACGAAGCCTACGACTTGATAATCGGAGTTGACGGTTCGCGCGTGACCAACTTCATGGACTTTTACTACTGCATGCGCGAAGTCCAGCCCGGCGAAGTTGTCTATTTGAACCTGCTGCGCAATGGACATCGCGTGCAGGTGCCAATGCGCATAACCAGCACCCTTCCGCCTCCGCAAGCGTGGGTGCGCTGAGCCGGCTTGTGATGCGTCGGCGCCTCCGGGCACGGCCAGGCGCGTCAATGCTCGGCCGCGGCGCTCACCGGAGCAACGTCGCCTTCGGATACCCAGTCGACCAGTAGCGTGTACGCAACGGCAAGCACGACGGGGCCGATGAACAGGCCGATGACGCCGAAGGCGATGAGCCCGCCGATCACTCCGGCAAAGATCAGGAGCAGCGGAAGATCGGCGCCCCGCCGGATCAGCATCGGGCGCAGAACGTTGTCGAAGGTCACGCAGAAAATCCCCCATACGAGCAGCCCGCTGCCCCACAGCACGCCGCTTTGGTAGTAGACCAGAACGATCGCGCCGATGAGCACCGGCGCGGGGCCGATCTGCGCGACCGAAAGCAGGAACATCACCAGCGTCAGTAGCGCGGGAAATGGCACGCCGGACACGAGCAGTCCTAAACCGGCGAGGATCGACTGAAGAACGGCGGTGACCACGACGCCCATCGCGACACCTCTGACTGCCTGCGCGGCAAGATGTGCCGCTTTCTCGCCAGACGGCCCCGCGAGCCGGTGGGCAAAAATTAACGTGCCGCGAGCGGCGGTCTCGCCGTTGGCGTAAAGAATCGCCGCGATCATCGTGGTGAGCAGGAACTGCAGCACGAGCATCCCAAGACTACCCACCCGGCTCAGGAACCATAGTGTGGCCGTACGCGCGAAGGGCGCGAGATGCGCCGAGATTTCCGAAGGACTCGCGGCCGCGATTTGACGCCAGCGCGCAGCGATCTTTCCGCCAATGAGCGGAAGGCTTCCAATCCATGCGGGCGGCTGCGACCGGATGAGATTCGCCAGCGACTTGGACCATTCTGCGATTTGCCCGACATTTCCCGAGATCGCCGTAATCGCAAAGTAGAGCGGCACGATCAGGATAAGGAGCAACAGAATCGTCATCAGCGCAACGGCGGGAGCGCGTCTGCCGCCAAGCCATGATTGCGCGTGCAACAGGAGCGGCCAGGTGGCAATTGCCACGGTGGCAGCCCAGACCAGCGCGACCAGAAATGGCCATATGATCCAGAGGCTCGCAGCGATCAATGCCCCAAGTGCAAGCAGTTGAAGAGTGGTACGAGCAAGGTCGGACGGTCGGTCGGGCTCCATCAGCTGATTCCTCCCCATTATGCCTTGGATGGCAACGGACGCCCGTTTCGGCGTCATTTTGGCCGCAACCTTAGCGGAAGATGTGTCGCGAGTCTGCCCACGCGGTCTGGCGGCCGATTATGCTTTGGCACGGCTTATGCGGTTCCGCAGGCTTTGGGGGAGTCTGGTTATGTACGAAGCGGAGTACAGGTCGAAGTTGATGACGCCCGAGGCTGCCGTGCGGCTCGTCCCGGCGCGCGGCACGCTGTCGATGGGGATGGCGATTAGCGAACCTCCAGCGTTGCTGCAGGCGTTGGAGGCGCGGATAAGGGCAGAGGAGATCGAAAACCTGCGAGTCTACTATTCGCATTCGGCGCCGGCGGCGATGATGACGATTCTGAAGTACGAATACATGAACGTCATCAAGCCCCATCCCTTCTTTCCCACGGTGATTGAGAGAGAACTGGCGCGCCGGGGGTTCGAGGAGAACCGCCGGGTCTTGTTCTATATGCCCGGCAATTTCAGCAGCATGCCGCGGATCCTGGCCGAGATCGGGATCGACGCCTTCATGGTGATGGTCGCGCCGATGGACAAGGGCGGATTTTTCAGTTGCGGCACGAACGGCGATTACACGATCCCGACCGCGCGCATCGCGAAACGGCTCATCCTCGAAGTAAATCCGCGGATGCCGCGCGTCTTTGGCGATTCGTCGCTGCACATCTCTGAGGCAACCGCGATAGTCGAGCACGAAAGCCCGCTCACCGAACTGCCGGCTCGCCCGGTGAACGATCTGGATCGCGCGATCGGCAAATACATCGTCGACCTCGTGCCCGACCGCGCGACCCTGCAGATAGGCGTGGGCGGAGTGCCGAACGCCGTGTGCAGCGCTCTGGTGAATCACAAGGATCTCGGCGTGCATACCGAGTTGATGACGGCGTCGGTTGCCGCCCTCATCCAGTCGGGCGCGGTCTCCAACAAGTACAAGAACATCAACAGGTTCAAGAACGTTTATACGCTGGCGGCCGGCGACGCCGGGCTCTACGAGTTCCTCCACGACAATTCGAGCATGGAAGTGTATCCGGTCGATTACGTGAACGATCCCTACATCATCGGCCGCAACGATCGCGTGGTGTCGATCAATGCGTTTCTGCAGGTGAGCCTGGACGGCGAGGTCAATTCGGAAACCGTGAACGGCAAGCAATACAGCGCTCCGGGCGGGCAACTGGATTTCGTGCGGGGCGCGCAGCTTTCGCGCGAGGGCAAGTCGATTCTCGCCGCCTATTCGACCGCCGCGGCCAACAAGGTCTCACGTATCGTCCCGCAGATCGAAGGACCGGCCACCGATCCGCGCGCCGACACTCAATACATCGTCACCGAATACGGCGTCGCCGACATGCGCGGTAAATCCAGCCCTGAAAGGGCCGAAGCGCTGATAGCGATCGCGCACCCGGATTTCAGGGACGCGCTGCGTCAGCGGGCTAGGGAGTTGGGCTACTTGTAAACGACTCGGAACCGGAAGCCGCCGGCGGCCGCTTCGCAAAGCCACGGCAGATCCTCTGCGTCACAGATTGCGGGCGCTTCTATGCCTCGATTGGAAACACCCTGAACGCTCCGAGATGTCTCCATCGGAACCAAACGCCTTGCGGACAAGGGATTTTTGCCGGGCCGCTCATCCCCTTCAGCACATTTGGTGGCTCGATGATTGCTCTCTTGATCTGGCAATGGAACAGGAGGACCGAACCATGAGAGAACTGCGGCCATTTTCCGATCTCGAGCGTTGGGCGCGGCGATTGGAGACGCGCTTTCCGCACCTGTTCGAGGATGCTGAGTCGGAAGAGCTGGAATACAAGCTTCCGGTGGAGAGTTATGTCAAGGACGGAAGTGTGGTGGTTCGCGCCGACGTGCCGGGGATTGAGCCCAAGGACATAGACGTGAACATGCTCGGCAACGTCCTCACGATCAAGGCCAGGCGCGAGGAAAAGCAGGAGGTCAAAAAGGAAGACTACTTTCGGCGCGAAATTTCGTACGGCGAATTCGAACGGCGCACGATCCTGCCGGAGGGAGCGCAGGCCGACAAGGCCAGGGCCACGTTCAAAAACGGCGTGGTCGAAGTCACGATACCGCTGCTCGACGAAGGAATGGTCAAGAAGGTCCCGGTCGAAACCGCGCGGTAGGTCGCCAATCCTGCTTATCGGGCCATGGCGCACATGAACTTAAGAGGCGGAACATGCAAACCGATCTGCAAATCACAGCACGAAATTTCACCCTCAACGAAGCCATCGAAGCCGAGACTAGAACGAAAGTCGCAAAGCTCGAGCGCCTTTATGACCGCATCAGGAGTTGTAAGGTCGTCGTGGAAGGCCGCATTGCCGCACGAATTTGACAAGGTTCGCTCTCGAAACAATCTTAGGGAACAGGGGAGGACAAAGTCTCTTGCGCAAGAAGCCGACGGAGAAGGCTAAGGCAAAGCCGCTTTTGAAGGCGTCCGGCCAGAAGCTTCCGAAACTGAAGAACAAGGAGTTCGAAAGCCACCTGGCAAAGCTGGAGGCGGAACTCGTCAAGCTGCAGTTCTGGGTAAAGAGCAAAGGTCTCAAGGTTGTCGTCGTGTTCGAGGGGCGCGACGCGGCCGGAAAGGGCGGGGTGATCAAGCGTATCGTGGAACGCGTCAGTCCCCGGGTGTTCCGCGTCGTGGCATTGCCGGCGCCGACCGAGCGCGAGAAGTCGCAGATGTACGTGCAGCGCTACATTCCGCATATGCCGGCGGCCGGAGAGGTCGTGATCTTCGATCGCAGTTGGTATAACCGCGCAGGCGTCGAGCGCGTTATGGGATTCTGCACCGAGCCGGAAGCCGCGCGATTCCTTGAGCTATGCCCGGTGTGGGAACGAGCGATGGTCGAGTCAGGTATTATTCTGATCAAATACTGGTTCGAGGTCACCCAGGAGGAGCAGACGCGCCGATTTCTCAGCCGAATCAAAGACGGGCGCAAGATATGGAAGCTGAGCCCGATGGATCTCGAATCGCATCGGCGCTGGTATGACTATTCACGGGCGCGGGACGATATGCTCGTGGCCACGGACACTCCGTTCGCTCCATGGTATATCGTTAATGCTGACGACAAGCGGCGCGCGCGGCTCAATTGTATTTCACACTTGCTGAGCCTGATTCCTTATAAAGCGATCAAGCAGGAGCCGACCAAACTTCCCAAGCGGCAAAAGCCACATGGATACGTGGAGCCGCGAAACCGCCGCTACAACGTTGTGCCCGAAACCTATTGAGAGCCGCCTGCTGAGAGAGGCCTGATGGCAAACGACGGATCTCATGCAACAAAGACCCGCGCTAGTCGGCGGCGCTGATTTTGGTGATTTTCGATCCCTCGATGCCGATGCCAGCCATCAGGCCCTTCTGATCGAAAACGAAGGCGTAGACATCCGAGCGCAGATTCGTCGTCGTCAGCGACCGCGCCATGCCCTGGTCCACGACGACGATGCTCGGCCCGGTGCCGATGGCCCAGCCTCCGCTCTTGTCGAGGTACGCGAGCGCCGAATCGGTCATGAAAAAGAGCGCGTAGCCGAACTTCTTCACTCCGGCCTGGAATCCGTAAGACGCCGCCGCCGTCCTGTAGTAGCCGGCGGTTTTCTTGTCCTTCCGAAGTGCGCCATAGCCCCATTGCGCGCCGACGACGAAGGCCCCTTTCTTTATGTCGGGGAAAACGAGTATCGCCTTCGCCTTCGCTCCAAGCGCTCTGGCGGCCGCGTTCTGCGCGTAAAGGTTGTTCAGCGCGGCCGACACGCTCTGATCGATCTGGGACGCTGTGGGCGCCAGGGGAGGCGCCGCAAAAGCCCTGCCGCAGGGTATCGGCGCCAGCGCGATTTGCACCAGCAGTGCGGCAGCGAGCCATTTCGAGTTCATAACACGGCCTCCTGGGAAGCAAATGGGACGATACTAGTGACTATGCAATCGGCGTTCCATCCATCGGGCGTGGTTCCGGTCTCGGTAAAGTTCTACTTTCCCGTGGGAAAGAGAAGCGTAAGCTGTACGCGGACAATCCATTGAGGATTGCCCGCGGGACGCTCTACGAGATAGTACGAACCGGCCTGCATGCTCATCGCTTGAGAGCCGAAGGTGAATGCCTTGCCGGCGTCTGCGCCGACCGGAAGCGTCCACGCGTCGGCGGTGTCGGCCGTCCAATCCATGGTGATCGAGGGATTCGAATCGATATACCATCCGCTCTCGAAATTGTAGCTCAGTTCGGGTTCGATAAAGGTCTGGTTGACGCTACCGCGATCGCGATTGCCCGCGAAAGACATGAGCTGGTATGCGAGGACGCCGTTGAACCAGGGCCCGTTGGAGTAGATCACGGCGCTGGTTGGACCGGCCGACCATCCGCCGGTGCCCAGTTCCGTCGCGGTCGCGGTAGGAAACTGGAATATCGGGCCAATACCCCAGAGCCACTCGTGCGCGTTGTGGGGGGTCAGGAAGAATGAAGTTTGCACGTCCTGGAGCCCGTACTGCTCGTGCGGACTCGGCAGGTAAGTCACGGTCAGATTTGGCTGGGTGATGAGATCCCACTGGCTGTTCAGGCGCAATGGGATCAACGGCTCGATGTTAAAGCTCTCCGCGGCGTTGTGATGCGGGCCGATGCTGAATCCGGTCGTCGCTTGAAACGGCACCTTGATCGAGTCTTCAAATGGATTGTGCGTGCTCTTGGCCAGGTCCTGGGCCGCGACGGTGCTCGCCGACGGCTCGGCGGTAGGCGTTGCCTGCTGGGCATGCACCTTGGCGGCGGGCATCGCCGCGAGCATTAACCCTGCAAGCGCGAGCACGATATGCGGTGGCTTTCCAGGAGAGGCGTGCACTTTCTACCGACGGCAGGCGCCGTTACTCCTCCCGCAGAACGGACCTTTCGCTACTTTGTTTCAGCGGCGCTCACGCGTCCGCCTGTCCATTGCGCCGCGAAAGCAGGTACAGTCCGCCGGTTCTGAAGAATTGATGGCGGCAAATGGCGTCGCGACCGCGAGTACAACGATCACAATCGCTGGAACTTCGAGTGATGGAAAACTTCAACCCGATCTCGCGCAAGACGCGTCGAGCGACCTACGCATCCTGCATGCTTTCCGACGGTGCCGCCGCAAAGGTTCGGGTGGCCGCGCGAATTTCCGAGACCCACGAATAGATATACATTCCGAGTGCCATCGCGGCGACGAAGATCGCGACGGCGGGCGCCCCCGAAGCGAGCGACGTCAGTGCGGGTCCGGGGCAGAAGCCGCTGAGGCCCCATCCCATGCCGAAAACCGCCGCACCCAGAACAAGCTTCGCATCGATGTCGCTTCGTTTAGGGAGAGAAAAGTCCGGCGCCAGCAATGGCGACGGCATCGTCCTGCTGAAGCGGTAGGCAACGAAGTAAACCGCGATCGCTCCCACGATCACAAACGCCAGACTGGCATCCCAGGCGCCGAAAAAATCCAGGAAGCCGATGACCTTTACCGGACGGGTCATCCCCGAGATTCCCAGGCCCAGTGCGAAGACCACTCCCGAGATGAATGAGGTCACAAGGCTCTTCATAGAGAACCTCCCGCCAGATGGTTCAACAGGTAAACCGTCAGGGCTCCGGTGAAGATGAATGTCGCGGTCGCGACGAGCGAGCGCGGCGAGAGCCGACTTACGCCGCACACTCCATGTCCGCTGGTGCATCCGCTGCCCAACCGGGTGCCGAATCCGACGGCCAGCCCCGCGATTGCGAGCAGCGGGAGCGGGCGAATGAGGCCGAAGTCGAAGGCGCCGGGCAGCAATTTTCCAAGCAGCAGCCCGCCGGCGAACAGACCGGCGAGGAAGCAGGCGCGCCAGACCCAGTCGCCCTTGACGGGCTTCAGCACGCCGGCGAGGATTCCGCTGATGCCGGCGATCTTGCCGTCAAGCAACAGCATCGCCGACGCACTAAGCCCTATCAGCACGCCGCCGAAGAAGGATGCGAACGGAGTGAAGTTGTGCATCGGCAGGTTCTCCTTGCCAGGCCTGGGATGGTCACCGAACGCATCGTAGCTTAGTCCCGTTCCGCGCGTGGCGCGAGGAAAAAAAAGCAGACCGCCGATACTGTCTTATTCTGGTTGGCTGATTCAGGCGCGCGGATTCAGGCCGGTCGATTCAGGCAGCCCGATTCATGACGAACGACCGAGGCGAGCGTCCCTTGACCCTTGCTTCCCGATCGCCGCGCCGGTTCAGGTGCCGGTTCCGCTCAGGCTGACGACGTAAGGCGCGTTGGACGCGTTGTCATTGACCGACAATCAGATGAAATGCGGCAGGCCCGTATGGGCGGTAAGCCCGCCGTCGACGATGAGCGCCGCGCCGGTGATAAAGGAGGCCTCGTCGGAGGCGAGGAAGGTCACCGCGCTCGCAATCTCCTCGGGTTCGCCAATTCGCCCGACGGGATTGTTGCCGAGTTTGCGCCTGAAGCCCTCTACATCGCTGCCGCCCAGCACCTGCGATACGCGGGTGTTGATCGCGCCGGGACAGACGCAGTTAATGCGAATTCCATACTGCGCATTTTCCAATGCCGCGCCGCGTGCGAGATTGATAACGCCGGCCTTGGCCGCGTTGTAGGCGGACATTCCGTAGTCGCCCGCCGTGCCCGAGATCGAAGCGGTGTTGACGATCGATCCGCCGCCCTGTTTGCGCATGATCGGGAGGCTGTACTTGATGCCGAGGAACGCGCTGGTCAGCGTGACGGCGAGCGTCCGGTTCCAGGTCTCGAGCGCCATCGTCTCGAGCGCCTCGACCGTGCCCAGCCCGGCATTGTTGAACATCACGTCGAGCCGGCCCCAGTTATCCAGCGCAAGACGGATCGCCGCCTGCACGCCTTCCGGATCGGAGGCGTCCATCTTGAGCCATCGCGTATTGCCGCCCGCCTGCGTGATCTCATTTGCCACCGCTGAGGCGCGCGTCCCGCTGAGATCCGCGATCACGACCGAGGCCCCCTCGCGCGCGAAGCGGCGCGCGGTTGCCGCGCCGATACCCGATCCGGCGGCCGTCACGACCGCGACTTTGCCTTCCAGTTTGCCCTTCATGGTTCTTTCTCCCGGCGTTCAATATCGATAAAAACTGCAACTATATGTCAGGCCATCGATGGCGGTCCACCATCGCGGGCATATCGGGAGGACCAAGGAGAAGCGATGAAATACGCAATAGTTACGGGCGGTGCCCGCGGACTCGGATTGGGAATCGTGCGAGCGCTGCTCGCCGGTCAAGTCGTGGATCGCGTCGCAGTTATCGATCGAGCTCTCGCGCCGGCGGCCGCGGATATCGCGGACCGGGTCGAGGGATTCAACGGGGACGTGACCGACGAGGCACAAATCCACGCGACGGTGGAAGCGATCACGGCGAAGTTTGGCCCGCATCCGGACGTGCTGTGCAACAATGCGGGCGGTGGGGAGTCGGGATGGTTCGAGAGCGGGCAGGACGCCGAATGGCATAGCGTCGAGATCTGGCGGCGCTACGTCGAGCTTAACCTGAACTCGGTTTACATCGTTTCCAGGGAAGTCGTGCCGCGGATGGTTGCGGGCGGCGCGGTGTGCAATACCTCGTCGATCGCGGGGATGCTCGCGACGCCGGTCCTTGCCGCGTATGCTGCGGCCAAGGCCGCGGTCATCTCGTACACGCGCACGCTGGCGCTGCAGATGGGGCCCAAGGGAATCCGCGTCAACGCGGTGGCCCCGGGCCTCATCTACACGAAGATCTGGGAAGAGCTGGGCGCGGCACTCGGGGGCGGCGCCGAGCGCGCCCGCGATACGTTCGACATGACGGTGCGAATACTGACGCCGCTTGGGCGGGAACAGACGCCCGAGGATATCGGCAATACGGTCGCGTTTCTCTGCTCCGAGCGGGCCGCGAATATCACTGGCCAGGTGGTGGCGGTCGACGGCGGAATCGTGCTAGGGCGCCCGCCGCTACGCGGCTAGCGCGCCCGGCTCAGTCGATTCGGTGTCAATGGGGTTGAGTCCACTGCGAATCGCCCAGGTTCCATCCGCCACCGAGCGCCTTGTATAGATTGACGACGACAAGAAGCTGATCCCGTTGGGTCTGCGCCAGGGCATCCTCGGCGGGGAACAGTAATTGTTCCGCTTCAAGCACTTCGAAGTAGCTGGCCCGCCCGGCCGTGTAGCGCAGGAGCGACAGGTCCACGGCCTCGCGAAGAGCCGTTACCTGACCCTCCAGCGCGGCGCGTTGATCGACGAGCGTTGACTGCGCGATGAGCGCGTCGGACACTTCCCGGAACGCCACGATGACGGTTTGTTTGTATTGCGCGATAGTCCCTTCCCAAAGAGCCTGCTGAGCATAATAGCTCTCGATTATCTGACCGCCCTGGAAGATGGGACCCACCAGGCCGCCGGCGATGTTCCAGATGCTGAAGCTGTTGTCCAACAGGTGATTCATGTTCGGGCTTTGCGCGCCATAGAGCGCGGAGAGTCCGATGCGGGGGAAGAAATTCGCCACCGCAACGCCGATTTCGGCGTTCGCGCCAATCACAGTCTGTTCCGCCTGTAGAACATCGGGGCGCCGTTGCATGAGATCGGTGGTTGCCCCGAGCGGGGTCCCCGGTGCGGATTGCTGCGTAAGTTGAGTTCCCCTGGCGATCTCTTCGGGGAATGCTCCCAGAAGGATGCTGAGCGCGTTTTCCTGCTGCACGATCGCGCGCTGCAGCGCCGCTATGTTCGCGAGGCTCGCGTCATAGGCGGCCTGCGCACGAGCGACGGGAAGTTTGCTGTCCTTGCCGAACTGAAAGCGCTGGGTGAAGAGGTCGAGCGTTTTTCTGTACGTAGCGGCGCTGTCCTCGGCGATTGCCATTTCGCGATCAAGCTCGAGCAGGCTGAAGTAGCCAGATGCAACGTCGCTCACCAGCGTCAGCATCACGCCGCGGCGCACATACTCCTGGGCGAACAGATTCGCGCGGGCGGCCTCTGTGGATCGGCGAATCCGGGCCCCATACGTCCAACTCCCAGGCGAGATTGAGCAGGCCTCCAAACGCATTGTAGGTGAGGTTTCCTCCCGCCTGCTCCAGAGGTATGAAAGTTTTCTCGCGGCCTGCGAATGCCTGGTATCCGATCTGCGGGTACAGTTGCGAGGCCGCCACGCCCACGAGTGCGCGCGCCTGCTCGACGCGGTTCGCGGCCAGCTGAAGGTCGTAGTTATGCTCGAGCGCCGTAACAATCAGGTTCTGAAGCGCTCGATCGTTGAATACCTGCCACCACGGCAAATCCGCGAGCGAATTTGCTTCCGACGGGCCGACCTGCGAGCGGTACTGCTCAACCGGGCGCACTTGCGGCCGCTTGTAGTCCGGCCCTACCTCGAGCCCCCAGAGCTTGCCCCATATGCCTTGGGGCTCGGCGGTGGGCGAGCATCCCGCTATGCAAAGCGCCAGCAGCAAAAAGGCGAGGCATCTCGTGACGATCAAGGTTGTCGAACCGCGCGCACTCATTCGCCGTCCTCTACTGAATTGCCGCGAGCATCTTTCTGAAGCGCGAAAGCGTAAAGAAAGTGTAAGCGGATCCGATCACCAGCATCTTCGCCAGATCCGGCCAGACCATGCTCGGGGCCGCGTTCCTGAACAGCACCGCTTGGGAAAAACTGACGAAGTGCGTCGAGGGTACGAATTGCATAACGCGCTGCAGCATTATCGGCATGCTCTCGAGCGGCGTCTGACCGCCTGACAGCAAATTCATTATGATGAATACCGGAAACGCCAATAGTCCGAACTGCGGCATCGAACGGACTATCGTCGCGAGCATTATTCCCAGCGCAGTTACGGAGAACAGGTACACAACCAGTCCTCCGGCGAAAAGCCATATCGAACCGGCAACGGGGACGCCCAGCGCTCCTTTCGCGATGAAAAACAGCGAACCCATCGCCGCCACGACCACGACCAGGCCGTTCGCCCAGATCTTGGCAAACATCAGTTCGTACGGTTGCAGCGGCATGACGAGCAGATGCTCGATCGTTCCGCGCTCCCGCTCGCGCAGAACGGCGGCCCCGGTGAGGAAGATCGCCAGCACGGAGATGTTGTTGATGATCTGATTAATCGCGTCGAACCATCCCTGCTTCATGTTCGGGTTGAAGCGCGCACGCGAATTGAAACGCACAAGCTCTCGATATTTGGCCTGCCTTCCGCCCTGCTGGTAGGGTTCGACCGTGCTGTTGATGATCTTCTCCAGGTATCCCGGGCCTCTGCCGGCCTGATTCATCGCG